>CAZTEZ010000338.1:0-3657 GCA_964611815.1 uncultured Bacteroidia bacterium
GTATGCTGTTTTTCCGCCGAAAAGAGCGGGTTAATCGTGTGTCGGAGTTGTGAGTCGGGTGCTGACAACCGGCGCGAATGGGCCAGCTTTCAGGCTCCCACGAATCTACGTATTATTGGGGGCAGTTTAAAGGCAGTTTCGTGGAAGATTTCAGTTTGTCGGAAAGGCGTGGCGAATCACAAAAGCCTGCCCGGCTTTCTGATGTAACTTCGCAGTATGTCGCTTTTTCGCAAACGCAAAGGCCCCAGCGCCGAAGATCAAGCCCGCCAGCAACTGACGCTCTGGCTCGCCAGCCAGCCGAATGCCGGTGAATTCGAATTGCGAACGCTATTCGCGGGCGCTAACATGCACTGGCCCGTTTCCCGCCAGGATGAAGAGGTGTTTCTGGTGAACATCACGCGTGATGGGCGAGAGGAAATTGCATTCGCTGGACCCACCGCCTACTGCTTTTTCGATATCGATTACTCCGGCTACACCGAGGCCGAACTCTGGGCGCTCTACGCCGGTTGGCACGCGTGTTTTTCGCTGCTGCAGAACCCCCACACGGAGATTGGCAATCTGGTGGGCGAGACCGCCGAAATCGCTGTGCAACTTCGCGAGGCGGGGTACTCAAACCTCGAACTCACGGAAGCCGTGCACATCGGCGGCACGGTGCAGTGCACGTTTAAACTGGAGCACGAAGGGCAAGCAAAGATTTGGGTCGGAGACGTGCATTACGGCGAGCTACACGCTGCCGATGCGCCCGTCATGCAGCGCCCGCTCTACTGGTACCTCGGCAAGAACCTACTCGGCTCCGGGAACGAGCTTGCTTAAATCCAGCTCTGGTTCGCCTGGGAAGAGCAGCTGGTGGAGCGTCTTCACGGTCTGTTGATTTTCAGTACGGTAGAACGACTCGCGAATGCGTTTGCGCTCGACTTCCGTAAGGTGGAAGGTCAGCGAGGCGCCCTCGAACTTTTTAGTCGGGATGTACTGGTACTCAAGATACTCGACCGGCACCGCCATAGACTCCGACAGATATTCCAGCGCTTGGTCGTTGATGTAATCCGCTTTTTTGAAACTGGAATGCAGCGTGCCGCCCAGGCTGGTTATCAGACGTGCAAAGATGCTGCCAGAGCTGGTCGGTTCAATCTCGCCGTCGGTCTCAGAATCACGAATGGCCAGCAGCACGACCCCCGAGGTGTTGCGCTCGATCCAGTCGCGGAAGAAGTGCACAAAGCGCAGGCTGGTGAAGATGCCGTAGTTGTCGTAAATGCCGGCATCCATCACCTGAGTGGCCGGTTCGGTGGGCAGCTCCGGGAAGGGCAGCACATACGGGAAGCTGGCGTTCATCCGTAAAGCACTGGTATAAAGCAGGCTATCCGGGTCGTGGTTGGTGAACAGCCGACGGAAATCCAGGGCCGTCAGCGGGCTTTTGTACGCGGAGTTGAAGCGCTTGGTGAGGCCCATGTACGACACCCCCAGCGGTGAGATCATGAGTTGCCGACCGTCGTTAATCACGGCCGGGCTGAGCATCATCATCGGGATCGTCGCGTTGAGCTCAGCGTTGCGATAGTCGCCCAAGCGCCGTTCGTTGAAGCGGTAGGTGTTGCGTACGAACTGGCGCTCAAACGCATAGCCACGGTCGGCATCGTATGTGTTGCCGTTGTCCTCGAACTCTTTGGTCGGGAAAAAGAAGTTGACCGCGACATTGAAAATGATGGGGTTTAGCAAGTCGCGCGAGACCCGCCGGCGGTACTGCTGCGAGTAGAGGTTCAGCTGCGGGTTAATCGTCTGCTTTTCCCAATACAGCTCGCGCAAATACGCCATCGCCAGCATCCCGCCCGATGCCCCGGTGATAAACGCCGTTTGTGGCCACAGCCGACCGGCCAACAGGCTGTCGGTTTTCTGCACGCAATAGCTCGTCCAGTACGCACTGCGGGTGCCGCCACCAGAGCTCAGCACAAACAGCATCTTGGGCTTGCGCGGGTTGCCGGGCACCGTGCGTTGCTTGGCGAGCCAGTTGTTGAGAACGCCGACGGTTTCGAGCGAATCTTTACGGACGGTGTCGGGTGGGGTCAGGGTGGCGAAATGGCCGTGGTTGTAGGGCACTGGCGCGGCGGTATAATCGATGCCGTAAGCATAGTAGCGCCCGCTGAAGGGCTCCCAGTTTTCGAGCACAATGAGCAGACCAACCGCGGCTATAAACGCCAGGATGCCGATTTTGCGCAGCCAGAACGACAGGGCGCCCACGACCATGAGTATCAGCGAGAAGAGGATCAGAAAGCTGACACCGGCTGGCGGTTGCGCCCAGGGTTCGTCTTGAAAAAACCAGAGCGTACCCAGCGACACCAGCAGAATCAGCATCGCCACCAACGCGTTGGTGTGGTTCTGGTTCATCACGCGCACCATGTAGCGGAAATCGCCGTGGATGTCTTCTGGCACCGGCCGCAGCTTGAGCGTCATCGTGAAAAAGTAGTCCACGCGCTGCGTGACCCCCAGCGAGCGCCGCGCCTCGCGAATGATGCGCCGTTGCGGACGGATTTCCTGCGACACCTTCTTGCCGACGATTTTGAAGATGTCTTTGTTCGTAAGCGCAAAGTAGCTGAGCGTGAGCGTCGTGGTGACTGCCCAGCCGATGAACATGGCGCTCAGCAGCGATAATATCTGACCGGTGGTCAGCAGGCTGGCGCTGGCATGCAGATCGAAGAACAGAAAGCAGTACAGGATGAAAAAGCTGAGCGGAATCAGTGAGTTGTTGACGCAAAACTTGATAAAGGGGCGTTTTTCGAAAGCCAAAAAGAAAAACTTGTGCCCGTCGAGGATGTACATCGTCATGTTGAACGACATCGTGTAGATGCCCACGCCCACGCCCAGAATGAACATACTCCAGAAGTCGAACTTGTCCTGGTATTCAGGCTCCAGCAGCAGGTTGGCCCCGCCGTAGCTATTCAGAATCACCCGAGTAGATACCCCAAAAAGAAACACCCAGATGATGAGCACCGACTTGTTGTTGCGCAACTGCTCGATAAACATCTGCAAGGGCATGGTGTAGTAGGCGCTTCGGATAAAGCGCCCCACGGGCCCCAGGCGGTCAATGAGTTTCTTCAGCCACTGCATGCGCGTTGAAGTTACAACAGGCGTTTGCGTTAATTCAACGTTAAGCCCACAATAGATGTGCCGAGTTTTGCACGAGCGGTGCGATATTCCAGTAGCGCAGGGTGGATCTTTCGGTGAGTCAACTCACCGGCGAGCTGGATACCGAACACGC
This sequence comes from uncultured Bacteroidia bacterium, assembly GCA_964611815.1. Lineage (GTDB taxonomy): Bacteria > Bacteroidota > Bacteroidia > J057 > CAZTEZ01 > CAZTEZ01. The sequence continues at coordinate 3,248 of CAZTEZ010000338.1, forward strand.
TTTCTCAACAAACTGCGTTAATTTGACGACACAACGCCCACGCCCCATGCCCCTCGAAACGCTCCGCCCATTGCTTTACGTCCTGTTTGGCACCGCCCTGGTGTTTTGGGTGCTGCACCGCCGCAGCCATTTGCTGCCCGCCGTCGTGCAGCCGGATGCGTCTTCCACCACCGACAAGCGCATCGACTGGATGACCTGGCTGGCGGAGTTCCTGCTCATTGCGTTCCCTGTTTTTGCGTACACCGTGAAGCACCGGCAGTGGATGCTACTGAGTATCGGCATGTTTGCGCTGCTGGCCGGCGAGCACGTTGTGCGGAGCATCAAGACCTACAAAGCCGCGCAAACGGCCGTCGCTACGGGGCAGGTGCAGCTCGAAACCGGCCAACAACAACGCTGGGTGGGCTACGCCG
>CAZTEZ010000339.1:0-3656 GCA_964611815.1 uncultured Bacteroidia bacterium
CCTGAGGAAACTCCTCGTTGGGCTTTTGGTGCTTGGTGATCAGATTAACGTCTTCGACAATCGCAGTGCGTTTGATCGGGTCAACGCTGAGCACACGGCCCACAGCGCCACGGTCATCGCCTTTGATGACTTTCACCTGATCGTCTTTCTTGACGTGCAGTTTAGCAATAGGATTTTTTGTGCGACGCATGGTGCTGTGTTTATAGGACCTCGGGGGCCAGTGAAACAATCTTCATGTATTCGCGCTCGCGCAGCTCACGTGCAACGGGGCCAAAAATTCGGGTGCCACGGGGCTCGCCCTGCGGGTTAATGATAACCGCCGCATTTTGGTCGAAGCGAATGTAGGAGCCGTCTTGGCGACGAATCTCTTTCTTCGTGCGCACGATGACTGCCTTAACCACGTCACCTTTCTTAACGGTGCCGTTGGGCGCAGCTGACTTAACCGAGCAGACAATCACGTCGCCGATCGAGGCATAGCGCCGCTTGGAACCACCCAACACCTTGATGCACAGCACTTCGCGTGCACCAGTGTTGTCGGCTACTTTGAGTCTTGATTCTGTCTGGATCATGATTACTTAGCTCGTTCAAGGACTTCAACGAGGCGCCAGCGCTTGCGCTTAGACAGCGGACGGGTCTCCATGATACGAACCGTATCACCGATACCCGCGTCCTCGTTTTCATCGTGGGCTGCAAATTTAGAAGTTTTTTTGATAAACTTCCCGTAAAGCGGGTGTTTTACTTTTCTTTCTACCGAAACGGTAATCGTCTTCTGCTGCTTATCGCTGGTAACAATGCCGATACGCACTTTACGCGTGTTTCGGCCCGTGTCTTCCTGTGTGATCGTATCAGCACCCAGAAACTGCGCAGCATATTCAGAACCGACCGTGCGGTCGACGTTCTGGTCTTGTGACGGACCAGCTTCAACTTTCACGTCCTCAGCCTTTTCCAGATTCGATGCCTCAGCGGCCTCGCTCTTGGTCTCTGGTTGAACCTGTGTGTCTTCAGCCTCCGGGAGGTTGTGTTCCTCAGTGGTCTGCTCCTCAGTGGTAGCAGTTGCTTCGGGCTGCTCTTCAGTCGTTTTCTTTTCTTCGCTCATGATGATGCGTTGTTAGTGCGTTCGCAATTGCCGGGCTCAGGCTGCGGTTTCGGTTGCGCTTGAAGTGGATGATTCGGCGTTTTCTTCACGCTTGCGCTCGTTAACCACAGTTAAAATGCGGGCAACGTCGCGCTTCAGCTTCTGAATGCGTGCAGGGTTTTCAATCGGCGAAACCCGATTCGAAAAGCGCAGTTCTGCGATGAGGTCCTTGTTTTCGCGGATCATCGTTTCGAGTTCCTGCGTCGTGTAGTTACGGATATCACTTACCTTCATAGTCGCGGCGGATTACGAACTTGGTTTTAATCGGAAGTTTTTGAGCGGCCAGTCGCATGGCTTCGCGGGCGGCATCCGTCGGGACGCCGTCAATTTCGAACATGATGCGACCAGGCGCCACCTCGGCAGCCCAGTATTCGGGTGCACCTTTACCCTTACCCATACGAACCTCAGCGGGTTTTGCAGTAATGGGTTTGTGCGGGAAGATGCGGATCCAGACCTTGCCTTCACGCTTCAGGTGGCGCGTCATGGCGACACGTGCAGCTTCAATCTGGCGCGAGGTGATGCGTGCAGGGTCCAGGGCCTTCAGGCCGAAAGAGCCGTGTGCGATCTGGTGGCCACGGGTAGCGTTGCCTTTGATCCGGCCTTTCTGGGCCTTGCGAAATTTTACGCGTTTGGGGAGTAACATGGCTGTTGTATTCTAGCTGTTCTCTATTCTTTTACAGACACTTACGCAATTCAGCGATTAGCGATTACGACGACGTTTGCCGCCGCCACCGCCGCGCTTGTTTTTGCTGTGCATAGCCTCGGGCGACAGATCGGGCTTGCCGTAAATCTCGCCTTTGAAGATCCAGACTTTCACGCCAATCAGCCCATAAATCGTGTGGGCAACCGACTGTGAGTAGTCGATGTCAGCGCGCAGCGTCTGCAGCGGGATGCGTCCCTCTTTATACATTTCTGTACGCGACATATCTGAACCACCCACACGGCCGTTCACCTGAATTTTGATGCCCTCGGCACCCATGCGCATGGCAGCTGCAATGGCCGATTTCATCGCACGACGGAAAGAGATACGCGCCTTGAGCTGTTGGGCGATGTTATCGCCAACCAGCTGAGCTTCAATCTCGGGGCGCTTCACCTCGTAGATGTTGATTTGAACATCCTTGCCGGTGATTTTCTTCATCTCTTCTTTCAACGCTTCCACTTCCGAACCGCCTTTACCGATAACGATACCGGGGCGGGCCGTGCGGACAGTGATAACGAGGCGCTTGAGCGTACGCTCGATGATAATGTTGGCGATGCCACCGTTGGGGATACGGGCGTTGATGTAATCGCGGATCTTCTCATCTTCAATGAGCTTGTCCGTGAAATCTGTACCGCCGTACCAGTTGGATTCCCAACCTTTAACGATACCAAGGCGCAGGCCAGTAGGGTGTGTCTTTTGTCCCATGATATTGTGTCTTTCGAGGCTTATTCGGCGTCTGCCTGCCGTTCGTTAATATGGCCGAGTTCAATTTTGACGTTCGAGTAGCGCTTGCGTACGCGGTACGCACGGCCCTGCGGGGCAGGCTGGATGCGCTTGAGCATCAGCGACTGATCGGCCGTGATGAACTTGATGTACAGCTCATCACCTTCAGCACGCTGGTCGGGGAACTTGTTGTTCCAGTTGGCAACGGCATCCAGAATCAGGCGGCTCACATAACGAGCAGCAGCCTTATTGTGGATCTTCAGGACTGCCAGGGCGTGATTCACCGGCTGGTTGCGCACCAAGTCGGTGATTAAGCGGTATTTGCGCGGAGAACCGGGGGCGTTCTTCAGGTTGGCAAACACGCGCTCCTTGTCAGCAGCCTTGCGCTGATCGGCAGCATGCTTTTTCTTGCTGCCTTCGTAATCTTTTTTGATGCCCTGCGCGATCTTCTCGCGGCGGGTCAGTTTCTTGGCAGTTTCCATTATCGTTTCTTGTCTTTTTTACCACCCGGGTGTCCGCGCCACGTGCGTGTGGGAGCGAATTCACCGAGTTTGTGACCAACCATGTTTTCTGAGATATAGACCGGCACGAACTTGTTGCCATTGTGAATGGCGATCGTGTGGCCCACGAAGTCCGGCGTTACCATCGAACGGCGCGCCCAGGTCTTAATGACTTTCTTGTTGCCTTTTTCGTTGAGCTCCAAAATTTTCTTCTCGAGCTTCAGGTCGATAAAAGGCCCTTTTTTAAGCGAACGTGGCATAGTTTCTAAACTTTATAGCTATCTGAGGTTCGGATTAGCGGCTGGACTTGGTTTTGCGGCGAGAAATGATCAGACGATCTGAGTACTTCTTCGGCTTGCGCGTCTTGTAGCCCTTCGCTGGCAGACCCTTGCGCGAACGCGGGTGTCCACCTGAAGCGCGACCTTCACCACCACCCATGGGGTGATCGACCGGGTTCATCACCACGCCACGTACGCGTGGGCGGCGACCCAGCCAGCGCTTGCGACCAGCCTTACCGTAGTTGATATTCGAGTGTGAAGCATTGCCCACATTACCCAGCGTTGCATAGCAACGAACGAGCACACGGCGCTGCTCACCA
>CAZTEZ010000340.1:0-3654 GCA_964611815.1 uncultured Bacteroidia bacterium
CAAACGCTACATTCCCCAACCACTTCAACCGTACACCAACCGTGGGACTATTTGATTTATTCACAACCGAAATCGCCATTGACCTCGGCACCGCCAACACCCTGGTGATGCACAATGGCAAAATTGTGGTCAACGAGCCATCCATCGTGGCCATCGACCGACGCACCAACAAAGTGGAAGCCGTGGGCATGGATGCCCTGCGCATGCACGAAAAGACGCATGACAAGTACAAGACCGTGCGCCCGCTGCGCGATGGCGTGATCGCCGACTTCACCGTCGCCGAGGCCATGATCCGCGATTTCATCAAGCGCATCAAACCCGAGCGTGGCTTTTTTACAACCGCCCACCGTATGGTGATCTGCATCCCCTCGGGCATCACGGAAGTTGAGAAACGCGCCGTTCGCGACTCCGCAGAGCACGCCGGTGCGAAGGATGTCTACCTGCTGCACGAACCCATGGCGGCCGCCATCGGTATCGGTATCGATGTGCAAGAGCCTGTCGGGCACATGATCGTTGATATCGGTGGTGGCACAACGGAGATCGCGGTCATCGCGCTTTCCGGTATCGTCTGCGACCAGAGTATCCGTACGGCCGGCGACGAGTTCAATGCGGACATCGTCGATTACATGCGCCGCCAACACAAACTGCACATCGGTGAGCGCACGGCCGAGCGCGTGAAAATCGGCGTTGGTGCGGCGATTCCCGAGCTCGATGATCCGCCAGACAACATGGAAATCCAGGGGAAGGACATGATCACGGGCATCCCGAAAAAGATCTCGATCTCTTACCGCGAGGTGGCGCACGCACTGAACAAGTCGATCACGAAGATCGAGGAAGCCGTGTTGCGCGCACTGGAGCTGACCCCACCGGAGCTCTCGGCCGACATCTACGAGCAAGGCATCCACCTGACCGGTGGCGGTGCGCTTCTGCGTGGGCTCGACAAGCGCCTGAGCGATAAAACCAAGCTGCCCGTGCACGTGGCCGACGACCCGCTCTTCGCCGTTGTGCGTGGTACGGGCCTCACGCTCACGAACTTCAAGCACTTCAAAAAGCTGCGCATTTTCGAGGAACAATAAACCAGCCTTTTCACTCGCTTGCAATACGACGGATCGATTAACACCGCAGAGGTACATCCATGAACAAGCTGCTGGAACTGCTCGCTCAGTACCGGAACGTGATCGTGTTCCTGGCACTCGAGCTCGTGGCCCTGACGCTGCTTGTGCGCTTCAGCAGCAACCACCAGACGCTTTACCAGGGTGGGGTGATGCAGCTGAGCGGGGGCGTAAACACGATGTCGAGCGGCGTGCGCGATTACTTCCAGCTGCGCGAGGTGAACCAGGAGCAGTCGAAGCAGATCATCGAGTTGCGTGCTGAAATTGACCAGTTACGCGCTCAATTGGAAGCCAAAGAAGCGCCCTATCCGTTGGGGGCTGACTATTGGGCGCGTAGCCGGGCCATCGCTTTGGGCTTGATTGCGCCAAAAAATACCGCGGCGACAGATTCTGCACTCACAGATTCCATTGCAGCCGACAGCCTCAAGCCTGTCGGTCCGCCAACGCGCAAGGCCTTCAATTACCTGAACGCCAGAGTCGTGAATAACAACACCATGGGCGCTTATAATTACATCACGCTCAACCGCGGGCGCGAACACGGCGTACGGCCGGGCATGGGGGTGATTTCTGCAAACGGCGTGGTGGGCGTTGTATCGGAGGTGTCTGACAACTATGCATTGGCCATGAGCATGCTCAACAAGCGGCTGAAAGTGAGCGCCAAAATCCTGAAGAAGGGCATCGTTGGCTCGCTGAATTGGGACGGCACCGACCCGCGCTTTGCCAAGCTGCTGTACATTCCGCTGCACAACCACCCGAGTATCGACGACACCGTCGTGACGAGCAACTACTCCACGATCTTCCCGGAAGGCATGGTACTGGGGCAAATCAGCAGTATTGAGGAAAGCGAAGAAAACGGCTTCTACGACATTCGGGTGAAGCTCGAGAACGACTTCAACCGCCTGGATTACGTCTACATCGTCGAGGAGATGCACAAAGCCGAGATTGATTCACTTGAAGCCCGCAAACGCTGATGAAGATCCTCTGGCTCATACTCCAGGTTGTGCTGTATGTGTTGCTGCAGCGCTTTTTGTTCAGCCAACTCGCGCTGGGCGATCTGGCGCTGCCCAAGCCCTACATCCTGTTCATCTTGTATTTGCCGGTGGTGATTCCCCGGGTGTGGGGGCTGGCGATTGCATTTACGTTCGGCCTGTTTCTGGACATACTGCTGCAGCCCGTGGGACTCAACGCGTTCGCGTGTACGCTGCTGTATTTCGTACGCGAGTTTTGGTTGCGGGCGATCTCGCCCCAGGGCGCTCTGGATGGCGACGAATTCTTCGATCTGCGCACGCAATCTGCCGACATTGCCTGGTTTGCGGCCTACCTGCTGCCCATGAGTTTTCTATTCGAATTCGTATATTATTTAATGCTCGATCTGACGCTGAATGGCCATAACCTGCTGCAAATCATCAGCAGCACGTTCTACACCTTCGCCATCAGCGCCATCATCGCCATACTTGTTTACCGCAAAACCGCACGTAAGCTCTAAACCAAACAAACGTTAGACGGCCAACCGCAGTGCCATGCAAAACCTCAGAGACAGACGCATAACCATAGTCGTGATCATCGGCGGGATACTGCTGCTGTTCATCGGGCGGCTGTTCTTTCTGCAGGTGCTCAGCACGGACTACGCGGCGCAGTCGCAGGAGAACATCGTCAAGAAGGTCGTGCTGAACCCCGCGCGCGGTATTTTGTACGATCGCAACGGCGAGATCATCGTGACGAACAAGCCCATCTATGACCTGAAAGTCACGCCCAAGGAACTGTATATCCAGGATTCCAGCATCTTCGAACGCTACCTGAACATGCCCCGCGAGAAGTTGCGCCTGAAGATTCAGGAGGCCCGCGATTACAGCATGGAGAAGCCATCGCTGTTTATTCAGCAGATTTCCGGCACCCAGTACGCCCGCCTACAAGAGCACCTCTGGAAGTGCGACGGCCTGAACACCGTCGTGCGCAACACGCGGAAGTACCGCACCCGCTCGGGCGCCAATTTCCTGGGCTATATCAACGAGGTGGACAGCAGCGACATCCGCAAATCCGGCTACTACTACGAGGGTGGCGATTACACCGGACGCTCTGGCCTGGAGCGCTATTACGAGAGCTACCTGCGTGGGAAAAAAGGTGTGAAGATGCTCCTGCGCGATGTGCACGGGCGCGAAGTGGGCTCGTTCGCTGACGGCCGGCTCGACACCATGCCCGAGAAGGGTCTGGACGTGATGATTTCGATCGACGCCAAGCTGCAGGCCTATGGTGAGGAGCTGATGCAGGGCAAGCGGGGGGCGGTGGTCGCCATTGAACCGAAAACAGGAGAGATCCTCAGCTGTATTTCGTCGCCCGCCTACGACCCGAATCTGCTCTCTGGCAACCAGTTGGGCGACAACTTTATCCGCCTGCGCCAGGACTCCCTCAAGCCGCTGTACAATCGTGCCATCACAAACCCGTACCCGCCCGGTTCGATCTTCAAGACCATCATGGCGGCGACAGCCTTAGAAGAAGGCACCCTGAAACCCAGCACGTATTACGGCTGTGCGGGCGTATCATT
>CAZTEZ010000341.1:0-3649 GCA_964611815.1 uncultured Bacteroidia bacterium
GCGCACCCGACGGTAATACAGGCGCAAGAAATACAGATCGGTTTCTTTGTAAAGGAAGGTCTTGATGCGATCCTCGGCGTGCTGGCGCAAGTCAGGATCGTTCGTCTCTTCCATGACATCCAGCAGCAGATCGAGCCCCTCTGTGCGGTGGCTCACGTCGCGCAAAAGCGTCAGGCCCCGGTGATAGAGTGCGTCGTCGCGGTAGATACTGGCGGGGTAGGTGCTCAGCAGCTCGTTGAAGCGCATCTCGGCGTTCACGATGTCGTTGGCGTTCAAATATGAGATACCCGCCATCAACAAGCCTGGTGTCGTCAGGCGATTGAACTTGCGTTCGGCAATTTTGTCGAATTCGTAGGCCGCCAGCATGTAGTTCTCGTTGACGAAAAAGGCCTGGGCTTCGTCGAAATACTTCTCGGATTTGCGGTCGTTCTCCAGTTCGCCCTGCGCGAATAGGAGGGTTGGCAGACACAAGCTAGTCAGCAGAAACGGCAGTAGGATGTGATAAAAACGCGTCATTCCCATTCGATGGTTGCGGGCGGTTTGGAGCTAATATCGTAAACAACGCGGTTAACGCCCTTCACGTTATTGATGATTCTGTTCGAGAGCTCGGCAAGGAAGTCGTACGGCAGACGCGCCCAGTCGGCGGTCATGCCATCCACGGAGGTCACGGCGCGAATGGCCAGCACGTTTTCATACGTGCGCTCATCGCCCATAACGCCCACACTGTCAACCGGTAGCAGCACCGCAAACGCCTGCCAGGTTTCGTGATAGAGGTCGTATTCTCGAAGCATGTCAATGAAAATGCGGTCGGCTTTCTGCAGCACGGCTACCCGCTCGCGTGTAATCTTTCCGGGGATGCGTATCGCCAGCCCGGGGCCGGGGAAGGGGTGGCGGTCGATCAGGTGCTTGGGCAGGCCAAGCGCCGTTCCGATTTTGCGCACCTCGTCTTTGAATAAGTAGCGAAGCGGCTCCACGACTTTCAGGTTCATTTTCTCGGGCAGGCCGCCGACGTTGTGGTGCGATTTGATCGTCACGCTCGGGCCGTTCACGGACACACTTTCGATCACGTCCGGGTAGATTGTCCCCTGTGCCAGGTAGCTGATGTCGCCGATGCGCTGTGCTTCTTCGTCGAAGATGTCAATGAACAACCCGCCGATGAGCTTGCGCTTTTTCTCCGGATCGTCCACGCCTTCTAAAGCATCAAGGAAGCGATTTCCTGCTCGCACACCATTGATATTCAGGCCCATGTGCTCGTAGGACTTCAGCACCTGCTCGAACTCGCTTTCGCGTAGCAGGCCGGTGTCGACAAACACACAGTGCAGACGCTCGCCGATGGCTTTGTGCAACAAGCCCGCCGCCACGCTCGAGTCTACGCCACCGGAAAGTGCGAGCAGCACTTGCTGGCCTTCCAACTGGGCTTTGAGTTCCTCGACGGTCGCGTCGATGTAGTGCGCGGGCGTCCAGTCGTTGCTGGCGCCGCAGATATCGCTGATGAAGCTCTCGATCAGTAGGTTGCCGTTGGGCGTGTGCGTCACTTCCGGGTGGAATTGCAGCCCATGCAAACGGCCATTCCAGGCGCGGTAGGCCGCCACGGGAATATGCTCCGTGCTGGCGATGATCTCGAAGTCGTCGGGCAGTTCGGTGATACTATCGGAGTGGCTCATCCAGGCCGTTTCGCTTTTGGCGAGGCTCTCAAAGAGCGGGTCCTGCTTTTTGAAAACCAGTCGTGATCGGCCGAACTCGCGGGTGTTCGAGGGCTCAACGCGCCCCCCGGCTTGCTTCACGGCGAGCTGGGCGCCATAGCAAATGGCCAGCACGGGAAAGCGCTCAGCGAGGGCCTTCACATCGAGGCTGGGTGAGCTGTCGTCCGTCACCGAGCACGGGCCACCGCTCAGTATCACCCCTTTAATGTGCGGGTCGTCCTCGATGGGTTTGTTGAACGGGCGGATTTCGGAGTAGACGTTGTACTCGCGAATGCGGCGCGCAATCAGCTGGGTGTACTGCGAGCCGAAATCAATAACGATGATTTTGTCCGGGGTCTCTTGCATGCGGCGGTGGGATGCGCTGCCGCAAAGATACAGCCAAAGGGGTTGCCAACCAGTGTACGTCGACAGGAATTCAAACGATCATAAACGCCAGGCTACTGCTTCCACTTGATCGAGCAGCCCATGCTCGGGTGTTGCTCCGTCGTGGGCATTTCGCCAGCGATGAGCGCCTGAATGGCGGCTTTAAGCTCCTCGCGTTCAACAGCATCGGCATCTTTCCAGTTGTCGTCGAGCCGACCGTGATAGGCGAGCTGGCGTTGTTTGTCGTACACGTAAAACTCCGGCGTGCACACCGCGTCGAAGGCCTTGGCGACTTCCTGCGTGCTGTCGAACAAATACGGGAAGGTGTAGCCTTTTTCTTGCGCGCGCTGGTGTAGTGCTTCGGGCCGGTCGGCGGGGTAATCGGCGGGGTCGTTGGCACAAATACCAACGAACTGCACCGATTCGCCCTGAAAGTGTTTCGCGAGATCAACGTAACGCGCCTCCACGGCTTGCACATACGGGCAGTGCGCGCAGATGAACATCACGACCAGCACTTCGGCTTTCAGGTCTGTGGATTGAATGCGACCGCCGCCAACGTCGGGCAGGTCAAAGGGCGGCATGGGCGCGCCGTGTTCGGGGGCTTTGCTTTCCAGTAGTGCCATGACTATGGAAGCAAACCTGACAAAAAAGGGTTCAGGAGGCCTTGCGCAGCTTTTGAGGCAGACCGGCATCGGAGGTGTCCCAATGCTCTTTCACGTACTTGCGCGTCATCTCGAAACTGTCTTCTTCGAGGTCCGGCAGGTCGAACATCGCGTCATTCATGATGTGCTCCATGATGCTGCGCAACCCGCGCGCACCGAGCTCCAGCTCTTCGGCTTTCTCGACGATAAAGTCCAGTGCACCTTCTGTGAAGCGCAGCTTCGTGCCATCGAGCTCGAAGATTTTCTGGTACTGTTTAACCAGCGAGTTGCGCGGCTCGACAAGGATGCGCTTGAGCGCGGCGGTGTCCAATGGCTCCAGCGCGGTCGATACAGGAATCCGCCCGATAAGCTCAGGAATGAGGCCATACTTCCGCAAATCTTCGGGTTGCACTTGCGCGAGCAGCGTCGCCGATTGCTCATCCGGATCTTCGATCTGACCGAAACCGATGGCGTTCTCGTTGACGCGGCGGCTCACGATTTGCTCTAACCCGTCGAATGCGCCACCGCAGATGAAGAGAATCTGCGTGGTCTCGACTTTCACGTAATTCTGGTCGGGGTGCTTACGCCCACCTTTGGGCGGAACGTTCACCTCGGTGCCTTCCAACAGCTTCAGCAGCGCCTGTTGTACGCCCTCACCACTCACATCGCGGGTGATGGAAGCGTTGTCGGCTTTGCGGGCAATCTTGTCTACCTCGTCGATATACACGATGCCGCGCTGTGCCGCATCTACGTCATAGTCAGCGGCTTGCAGCAAACGCACGAGAATGTTCTCGACGTCTTCGCCCACATAGCCGGCTTCCGTGAGTACAGTGGCATCGGCAATGCAGAAGGGTACGTCCAAAATGCGGGCGATGGTGCGAGCAAGCAGCGTTTTACCGGTGCCCGTGCGCCCGATGAGCAGGATGTTACTCTTTTCGAGCT
>CAZTEZ010000342.1:0-3593 GCA_964611815.1 uncultured Bacteroidia bacterium
TAGCGCGCACCATCTGCAAATCCACGGCATAATCTCCGCGGGCGATTCCACCATCTATTGCGTCATCCGGTGCGTCGGCGGCAATGTAGCCTGTGCCACGCGGTTGCAAGACGATGCCCACGTTGGTGCCGATGCTGGGCTCCCACACGCTGGCGGAATCTGTGGCAGTGGTAAGGCTTTCATCGAAATGCGTCAAGCCGCTGGGCGCGCCGGTCACCCACGCTGAACCGTCCCATTTCAGGACATCGTCGGTGTTGGTAGCTGATGGCAAATCGATTTCTAGGTTCGGGTACGTCCCGCCGGGGACTAGGCCGTTGCTGCTCGTGAGGGCGACCGTCTGGTCGGGGGCGGTGTTCTCAATCACATTAGCGCCGGTGATGTTGATGTCCGTACCCGCCGTGTACTCAGTGTTCGCGTCAGCATCCGACACCCACGCCGAACCATTCCATTTCAGGACATCGTCGGTGTTGGTGCCGTCAATCAGCTCCAGCGGGTCACTCGCTGTACCATCGCCCGTTAGCGCACCGGTGGTTTGTGCGACCTGCGTGCCCCAGTCGTCGCCACCGCCTGTCGCAATAGGCTGCCAAGAGGAGCCGTCCCAGACGTACAAACCATTCGGCGCGTTGGTGTCATCATAAACGATCATACCCGCAGCCGGTGTGCCGATGTTGTTCGGGTCGAGCCGTGGCGGCAGAAAGCCTTTGTCGGTGCTCGTGAGGTCGAGTATGGCGTTGGCATTGGGGGTGGTGGTGCCGATGCCGACCTGCGCCGACAGGGGCAAAGCAAACAATAGCCCTGCGATCGCCAGCCAAAAGCGGGTGAACAGGGTCGTAGAGCGTGTAGAGGATATGCGGGGCATAATATCGAATTTTTGTGGGGGCAAATGAGCAGAGAGTTGCTCTTGGGAAACGATGAAAGTGGCTAGGAGGTGGTCTGCAATTGCTGAAACAACTGCACCTGCGGATTGTTCAAGAGTAGACAATTTAATTCAATGTTTTGAATTTAAAGCAGTTGGCGGAATAAATCACTGTAAATTCGACGAAAAGGGGCTAACTGTCGAGATTCGTGATTCAGCAGTAACCCGTAAGTATTGTCCTAATTTAGCATACGGTAGTTGGCCAATTTCGTTACAGATAAGTTGCCAAGGTCTCGCCAACCTGTACCTATGCAACCCAGCAGCGCACGACTCGGCCGGTGCAGCGCGATTTATGTACCCCAACAAAACCATAATCGCACAGTTTTGTTGCTTCTATACAGGGATTGTATTTTTATTGTCAAATGTACATGCCCTCAACCTTTCTGACGAATATAATATGCAACCTGTTCTCCCGATACTGATTTTTCTAGCGCTGGTGTTCACCGTCAACGACACGCTGGCGCAAGATTACCGCCGTGGCCGCCGCCGCCAGCCACCCACTCAGCAGCCACAGCCCGCACCCACGCCCGTTGAACAGACCCCGCCATCTGAACGCCAGCAAACCCCCGAGCAGATCGATGAGGCGAAAACCAGCGTGCGCCAGCGTCCCAACAGCCCTAAATTCGTTACGGCCCGCATTTTTGTGAACCCCAATAAATCGGCCACGCCTAAAGATTTGACTGTGCGCATCAAAGGCCGCGGTATTGTTGAAACCCCGGACGAGAACGGCGTGGTGGAGTTCAAAGTGCAGCCCAACCAGACGCTACCGATTGAGGTGCAGTCGAAGAACTACGCCAACAAGGTCGTCGACCTGGCCGTTGGCGAAAGCAGCCGCGAGCTGGAGATCGCCATCGAGAAGCTGGGCTTCTTCAAGCGCCTGTTCGGCGGGAAGTAAGTCTCACTAATTTGCGCCCGTGCATGTTCTGCTCGTTTTCGAAAAAGCGATCCCCGTAGAAAAATACGGCGGCACCCAGCGCGACATCTGGTGGCTGGGCAAAGAGCTGCTGCGCCTTGGCCACCAGGTGAGTTATCTGGTGGGCGAAGGCTCGCAGTGTCCGTTTGCGCCGGTGCACACCTACGACCCCGAGCAGCCGCTGGCCGCGCAAATCCCTCAGGGCGTGGACATCGCGAACATCCACATGCCCGTGCGCCCGGACAATGAACCGGGCATTCCGTACTTGTGCAGCATCCACGGCAACGCCAAGCCCGGCGAGCGCTACCCGCTGAACACCAATTTCGTGTCGAGCGACCACGCCGCGCGGCATCAGTCGGAGCTGTTCGTCTACAACGGTTTCGATTTCAGCGACTACGGCCCCGTCGACTGGCAGGCACCACGCACGCACTATGCGTTTTTGGCGAAGGCCAACCGGCGGGTCAAAAACCTGAAAGGCTGTATCCGAATCGCCAGACGCAACAAACACAAACTGGAGGTGATGGGCGGCAAGGGCCTCAGCCTCAGCAGGTACGTGCACTACAACGGCATGGTGGGCGGCGCGCGCAAACACCGGCTGCTGAACACCGCCACGGCGCTGCTCTTCCCCGTGCGTTGGCACGAGCCCATGGGCTTGGCCATCATCGAGGCCATGTACTTCGGCTGCCCCGTCTTCGGCACGCCCTACGGCGCGCTGCCGGAACTGATCCCTGAACACACGGGTGTGTTATCCGCTGATTTTGAAACGCTAGCCGATGCCGCCGCGCAGTATGACGCTTACGACCGACGGGCGATTCATCAGTATGCCGTCGATCACTTCAGCATCGCCCGCACCGCCCCGCAATACGTCGCGCTGTACGCGCGCATCCTTGATGGCGAGACCCTGCACACCCACCCGCCGGGCAACCCGAGTGCTGACAAGGACGGGCTGCTGGCTTTTGGGGGCGAATTATATCATCGCCATTTATGATAAGTTTCATAAACAGCTTTTTGGTATGTACCACAAACGCCTCCATGACCACTACAGGCCCCCCTTCCGGTAGATGAACTCGTTCTTCCGTCACAACACTTCGAATAAGAAATATATCGCACAAATTTGCGAAGCTCTGGATCTACGATATTTAGCACACTGTCTTTCCAAGCATAGTTCAAATTTTGAAGGAAAACAACGCATGCTGAATCTTGACCTGAACCATGAAGGTGCATAGCATAATTCCTCTTCAAGTCCTCGTTTTGTGTTTTCAACATTGTAACAGAGTCACTACTAATGAAATGTGGCTCTATTTTAATGATCTCATCTGAGAGGTTTACAGCAAGCCCCCAGTTTTTACTTTGCATTGCAACAGACAAACTATCAATCAATTCACCTCTTTTCTTGTTATCAAGTCGGCGATTATTTTCTAATTCCTTCCTCTTTGCCAATGTCTCTTCATACTGCTCCTTCTCCTTCTCAGCTTGAGAAATTTGACCAATTAGATAAAAGCCTAGTAGGCCAACGATTACCCAAAGTATATTCTTTTGTTTTTTACTGAGATTCAAATAAACGCTTTTTATCGTGTTGAACATAGGAGTAAGAACTTATTTACATGGTAAAAGTAGTGAGTTTATTCTAATTAACCTTTAAGTTCAGCAGCTTTTTTTTGTGGCAATCTGGTAGCCATAAACGCTACATGAAAAGACTGCCTCAAAGCACTGTAATGCCCCCCAAAATTTAGACAGCCCCATAAGAAAACCTGAGAACGAAAG
>CAZTEZ010000343.1:0-3589 GCA_964611815.1 uncultured Bacteroidia bacterium
ATCCCCCCGCAGTGAGCCCTCCTCCATGTTGCCATCGCAAATGCCGATGAAGCGGACAATCTTCCGAATCTCCGTCAGATACGCCATCGCCTCCTCCGCCGAACGCATGTCGGGCTTAGATACAATCTCGATCAGGCCCGTACCAACGCGGTTGAAGTCAACGAGCGAGTGGTAGAGCGCTTGGTCGTGCAGGTTTTTGCCCGCATCCTCTTCCATATGGATACGTTCGATGCCGATGGTCTTCTCGCTGCCGTCTTCTAGGCGAATTAGGAGGTGGCCTTCGCGACAAATGGGTGTGTCATCCTGAGAGATTTGGTAGCCCTTCGGTAGGTCAGGGTAGAAGTAGTTTTTGCGCGCAAAATGCGTGTCACGGTCGATTTCGCAGTTCAGCGCCAGGCCCATCTTGATGGCCATGTCCATACACGCGACGTTGAAAGTCGGCAGCGTGCCAGGGTGCGCGAGCGAAATGGGCGACACCAACGTATTCGGCGGTGCGCCGTATTCTACCGCATCCGGGCAGAAGATTTTGGAGGCCGAGTTCAGCTGCGCGTGAACCTCCAGGCCAATGACCATTTGCCAACCGTCTCGCATAGGGCGTGTTTTTGTTCGTGTGAAGTTACAAAACTACGCACGGAATCGCAGTTTACGCGACCCGTAGAAAAGCTTCATGCCGTGGTCACGGGCATGCCGAAAAACGTTCGTACTTTTGGCACAGCCTCTGCTATTCTGAAACGCTCCCCATGCAACTCCTTCACACGCTCGGTGAAATCGTCTGGACGGCCGACCCCACGGCCTTCAGCATCGGCGATTTCGGCATTCGCTGGTACGGCATCGCCTATTTCACGATGTTCCTCGTCGGCTATTTCATGATGAAGAACATCTATAAGCAGGAGGGCAAAACCGAGAAGCAGCTCGACAAACTCATCTTTTATATGATGGGCGCCGTGATCATTGGCGGCCGACTGGGGCACGTGCTCTTTTATGCGCCCGAGCATTATTTCGCGAACCCCGTCGAGATTCTGTACCTGCGCGATGGCGGCATGGCCTCGCACGGCGCGACTTTCGCCATTTTCATCGTGCTGATCTGGTACTCGCGTCAAGAGAAGAACATCCAGTTTTTGTGGACGACCGACCGCCTGCTCATTGCCATCGCCTTGGGCGCCATGCTGATACGACTGGGCAATTTGATGAACCACGAGATCGTGGGCCATCCCACGGATGTCGGCTGGGGTTTTGTGTTCATGCGCCGTGTGGGCGACTTGGGCATGGAACCACGCCACCCCGCGCAGTTGTACGAGGCTATTGCGTACTTCATCCTGTTTTTGGGTATGATCTGGGCGTATTTCGTGAAAGGCATTCGCAAGCCGCAGGGCCTGATGACCGGCATCTTTTTGACCTACCTCTTCACGGCGCGCTTTTTCATTGAGTACACCAAATTGGAGCAGTCGCACTACGAAAACCAGTCGCTGTTTTCGGTGGGGCAATGGCTGAGCTTCCCGTTGATCGGCATCGGTATCTACCTGATTGTCGCCAGTTTACAGGGCAAGCACCAGCCGCCGCAGGATGACTAGCCGGGCAAAATTCAAACCGCCGACGCCTCATGAAGAATCCTTTTGAAACCGGCGATGAGAAAGTTTACAGCTTCACGGTGAGCGAAGATCATTTCGCGCGCTTCCCGGATGAGGGTCTGATACACCCGGTGCTCTCTACCTTTGCACTGACGCAGTTTGCCGAGTGGGCTTCGCGTTTGTTTGTGCTCGAAATGATCGAAGAGGGCGAGCAGGGTATCGGCAGCAGCGTGCAAGTCAACCACCGCGCACCGGCAGTTGAAGGCACGGAAGTTACGATCGTTGCCAAACTACAAGGCGTTAAAAACCAGCTGGTTGAGTGTAGTTGGGAAGCCACCGACGGCGCACGCAAACTGGCTGAAGGCACGACCAAACAGCACATCATTAAGCTCGAGGAGTTCGAGAAGAAGCTGGACGAACTGCGCGACAACCAGTCGGAATGAGGCCTAGCGGAGTTGCCCGCCCAGCCACCACCCAAGCGCAAACAGTAGTACCCCCGCCACCAGCGACACACAAACGTACAGCAGCGCGAGGCCCCAGCGGCCGTCCTGTGCGCTTGTGAATAATTCACCGGCCAAAGTCGAGAAGGTCGTGAAGCTGCCGCAAAAGCCGATGCCAATCAGGCGGATCGTCCAGTGGTCTTTGGGTAAGGCCGCATCAGCATAGCCAGTGAGCAGCCCTAGAATAAGTGCACCCAACAAGTTGACTGTCAGGGTCCCCCAAAAAAGGCTCACCCAGTCCACCGGCCGCAACCAGACGCTGATGCCATAGCGAGACATGGCCCCCAGAAAGCCGCCTATGCCAACCAGGAGCACCGCTTGCATCGCTAAAGAATACGTTCTAATGAATTAGGCTTCTGCCTCTTCCTCCTCAGCCTCCACCTCAGCGCCCTCAGCCTGAGCCTGTTGCGCTTGCTGCATGGCAGCTAGCTGCGCCTCAATTTCGTCGAGCGGAAGCTCAAAGAGCTGGTAATTAGGGAAGTAGTGCTTCAGCAAGTCGAATTTTTGCTCGTAGGCTTTCAGTGCACCGGGGCTGGTGGTCTCGAAATGCAAGTGTTTTTCAAACCACTCTTTAACGCTCGGGTGCGCCTTGGCAACGACCTTCGATTTCATGCGATTGACTTCAAAGTCGCTGGCCTTGGCACCAAAAACAGCCACTAGCGGCTTCATTTGCGTCATCACGGGCCCCTCGAAGTCACTCTCAGTGAAGGCGATGAGTAGGCGCTGCATCTCGTCGATGTTTTCCTGCTCAGTGCCCAATCGCGAGAGCTCAATCCAGAACAGATGCGGGATATAGGCCCCGCCGCACACGTTCGGCGCTTCCTGTACAAACTCGGTGTAAGCCTCTGGGTCCTGCATTGCCTCGCCATGCAAATGGCGCATAGAAGCGACGACATCTTCAAAAATCTCGCCTTCATGCTCGTAATACAGCTTGTCCAGTTCCTCGAGTTGCGATTTGATATCCATACCAGTGTGTGCTACGTGTGCTTTCCGCCGCTTTGGCTTACAAACGAATTAGTCAATTCAGGCACAAAGATACAAAGATTCGACGCCATTAAGCGGTGTAGACCCACTTCTCGAAGGTGTATTTCAAGGTGCTGGGCAGCGCCCGGAAGAAGTAGCCGTTCAACTGGTACGCAAACGAGGGCTGCATATAGCAATTCACAGTGCAACCGGCGCAGCCGGGCAGGCGGCCTTCCTGTTTGATGAGCTGCTGAGTGTCAGGCGATTTGTAAAGCTTGTACAGCTCACCCGCGATGGGCAACTCGCTCTCACCCAAGTGATAACACGGCAACACAAGCTTGTCTTCCGGCGAGATGACCACCGTGCTGCTTGCCGCCACACAAATGGGACTGTTGATGTCATTGCCGCCGCTTTCGCGCAGCTTCAGAAAACCCTCGTTAATGTACACATTCTTTTTCCAGCCCCACTTTCGCAGTTCATCGTGCCGGCCCTTGTCGAGCTGGCCACCGACGTCGTTGTAGTCAAAAATCGGGTTCAGGATGAGCACAAGGGCGTTCG
>CAZTEZ010000344.1:0-3580 GCA_964611815.1 uncultured Bacteroidia bacterium
CGCCCTTGCAGCTATTCGACACAGGGCAAAGCTATGCAGATCAGCAAGTTAAAGTTGGTCCCCGTATCGGCGTTGATTACGCCGGCGAGGATGCCAAGTTGCCGTATCGTTTCTGGGTGAACGACTGCCCGTTTGTGAGCAAACCGCATTAAATCCGACGACGAATTGCAAGAAATAAGGGGCATTAATTGCGGGAAAAATTGCGTAGATTAGGGCATATCCTAACTCACTACGCATGGCCAAAAAAACAACCAAATCTGAAGCGAAAGCGGACGAGAAAAAGACCGTTCAAAAAACGAATGGCAAAGCTGACAGCAAGCCTGCAGCCAACGCGCATAGCAACGAAAACAACCCCTGGGAGTCGTTCCTAGCCCGTTTTCATAAGGCAGCAGACATGCTTAAGCTCGACGACCGCGAGCGCAAGATTCTCGCTACGCCCGAAAAAATCGTCACGCTGAACATCCCCGTTGCCATGGACAACGGCGAGACACAAGTCTTTGAAGGCTACCGTGTTATCCACTCCACAGCCGTCGGCCCGGGTAAGGGTGGTATTCGTTACGCGATGGAGGTCAACGAGGACGAGGTGAAAGCCCTCGCTGCCTGGATGACTTTCAAGACCGGTGTCGTAGGCCTGCCGTATGGCGGTGCCAAAGGCGGTATCAAGTGTAATCCCCGTGCGATGAGTATGGGCGAACTCGAGCGCCTGACCCGTGCCTACACGCAGGGCATGGTCGAAGTCTTCGGCCCTAATCGAGACATCCCTGCACCGGACATGGGCACCGACGGCCAGGTGATGGCCTGGATCGTTGACGAGTACTCGAATATGCACAACGGCGACTATATTCCAGGTGTTGTCACAGGTAAGCCAATCGAATTGGGCGGGTCGCGTGGCCGTGTCGCTGCGACCGGTCGCGGGGTGATGATCGCCGCCATCGAAGCGCTCAAGAAGATGGGTAAGAAGCCCATGGAGTGCACCGCCGCCATTCAGGGTTTCGGTAATGTAGGTAGCATCGCTGCGAAGCTGCTGTCATCGCAAGGCCTGCGGGTGGTTGCGATTTCTGACCGCTCTGGCGCCTACTACAACAGCCACGGCATCCTGATGAGCCAGGCGATTCATTACATGGAGCATAACAACCGCTCGCTGGAGGGTTTCGAAGATGGGGAACCCATTTCAAATGAAGAGCTGCTGGAGCTGGATGTGGATGTACTCGTACCAGCTGCGACTGAGAATGTGATCACCACCAAGAATGCGGCGAACATCAAAGCTGACCTCATCGTAGAGGGGGCCAACGGCCCGATTAGTGCCGAGGCCGATGATACGATTCAGGACAAAGGCATCATGGTTGTGCCCGATATCGTCGCCAACGCCGGCGGTGTAACGGTTTCGTACCTCGAGTGGGTGCAGAACCGCCGCGGCCACTACTACAAAGAGAAAGAAGTCTTTGAGCGCGCCGAGCCCATGCTCATCAATGCGTTTGAGGAGATGTACACGATGGCTCAGCGTCACGACATCAGCATGCGCTTGGGTGCGTATCTGGTAGGCGTGAACCGCGTAGCCAAGGCCCTGCGCCTGAAGGGTAAGTTCTAATCGCCCTGCGCGCTGATCACTTCAGCGAGTTGAATTTCGAAAACGGCCGGTGTTCATCGGCCGTTTTTTTTTGTCTATATCGATCAGAGTTTACCCTGTTCGAACAGTTCGTGAAACGCGAAGAAGCCCTGTTTGCCGACTAACCACTCGGCAGCGATCACCGCGCCCAGCGCAAAACCGTCGCGCCCAAACGCCTGATGCTGCAGCGTCAGTTGGTCAACCCTAGAATTGTAGACGACCGTATGCGTGCCTGGCACCTCGCCCCCGCGCACCACCCCAAGTGTAAGCTCCTCATCTTCAGGTGGTCTTGTAGCGTAAGCATCGCTCATGACGAAGCGCGTCTTGCGGTCGAGCCGCTCTACGATATCCTCAGCAATCGTGCGGGCTGTGCCGCTTGGACTGTCTTTTTTATACCGGTGGTGGCGTTCCTCAACGAAGGGGTCGTACTGGTCGTGACCGTTCATCAGCTCAGCCAAACGGCGGTTCAGCTGGAACATGACATTCACCCCGATACTAAAATTAGAGCCCCAGAGAAAGCTACCATTTCGATTGTCAGTCAGTTGCCGCACAGTGTCTTGTTCATCCAACCACCCGGTCGTGCCCGTCACCACCGGCAGGTTCATATTCAGCAGCGCTTCGAAATTGAACATCGCAGCTTCCGGCGAGGTGAATTCAATCACAGCTGAGGGCTCATGCTCGTTGAGTTGTCGCAGATCGTCGTCCTTGCCCAGGCGCGCAACGACCTGATGCCCACGCTCCTGCGCGATGGCATCTATCCGTTTGCCCATCTTGCCATAACCGACGATTGCAATGCGCAGCGGGTGACTCATAGCTTCAGTTGTTCGATCAGTTTCTGAATGGTTTGCTCGGGCTGTTGCCAAAACGCCCGCGCCCAAAGGTAATGGATTTGCCAGTCACGCCCCTCCAGTTGCTGCGGTTGAAACACGAGCCGAGCGAGCGCAGACGGCGTGTCGTACCACTGCGGCGTCTCTATGATAAGCCCGCCGAGGTAAGGCTGCGGCTGATCAGTCTGGTAAATACCGTAGAAGGGCGTGTGCCCATCAAGTGAAATCGGACGCAGGTGCAGCTTGTGTGGTGCGAGTAGACGGGCAACCTCAGCTGCGGTGTCGGTGAATTGCGCTTCTGTTGAATGCTGTTCCAATTGCTGATCTTCAGAGGCATTCCAAACCCTTTGTAGCCAACGCTTTAAAAGTTTCGGGCCCTCGTGTTTGGTGTCCTCCACCTTCAGCTCCCAGGGCTTGAAGCTGGCGAAGACTTCCACCCGTCGCCGCGCACGGGTGATGGCCACATTCAGTCGATTTTCGCCATGAATACGGTTCAGCAGACCAAAATTAACGGACAGCCTTCCACTCGCATCCGGACTGTAACCGATTGAAAATAAGATGATATCGCGCTCGTTGCCTTGCACGTTTTCGATGTTGCGCACCAGCAGCAGTTCGTCATGATTGGGCTGTGCAAGACTGCCATGCAGACTGCGCTCGACGAAATCCGCAAGTTCAGTTTCGCCAGCATCATGCAAACGCGGTATGTGCGCCTCCAGCAGTTCGAGAATCAAGTCCTGCTGCTGCTGGTTGAAGGTCACGATTCCAACAGAATAGCTGTTGGACTCACGCAAGTAGTGAAGTGTGCGCGCAACGATTTCATGCGCCTCCAGCTCGTTAACGCCATTCTGCCAGCGCCCACTAAGGTAGTGATAACCAAAGGGCTGTAGCTCGGAGTCAGGGTGGGGGCTGGGCAGCGGGCGAAGGGCATTGTGATAAAAACGCTCGTTCGAAAAGGCGATCAGTTCTGGTACGCGCGAGCGGTAATGCCACTGCAGCATGAACTCCGGAAAGCGCTGACGAGCGAGATCGAGCAGGCTTTCGCTTTCTTCCCAAACGGCCGACTTTAGGTCGGTACTGGACGTCGTATTCAGTTCAGCCTGAAAGAGTTGCAGCGGTTGCAACTGTTGATGATCGCCCACCACGGCCG
>CAZTEZ010000345.1:0-3574 GCA_964611815.1 uncultured Bacteroidia bacterium
CGCCGTGCAGAGGCCCGTAGACGTGTTGAGTGTGAAGCTGCCGTTGGTGTTTTCGTAGAGCACCAGATCGTGCGCCACGCCGGGCCCGGCGAGGGTGTCGTAGTGCAAGATGAGCAGATCCTGGTCGCCGTCGAGGTCGAAGTCGAAGGGCTGCAGCATCGGGTCCACATTGGCGGGGAAGCTGCTGATGAGCTCGGTTTCCTGCAGGAAGTTGGCCAGGGAATCGCAGAGTGAGTTGGTTTTCAGTGGCGTCGAGTGCCCCGACTTCACCTTTTTGATGGGCGGAATACCGCTCTTGACGGTGTAGATGACGTCTTGGTTGAAGTCGGCATCGAAGTCCATCACCCCAAACTGGCGGCTGTTGAGCGTGAGTTCCTCGCCGGTTTGGATGGGCAGCACGAGGCTGTCCTGGTCGACGCTGTAAGTCGGCACCACACCCACGGGCACATCGCTGGGGCGGAAGATGCGCAGGCTGTCGTTCGTCAGTTGCATGAGCTCGGCCTGGCCGTCGTTCGTGAGGTCAATGGCAAAGCACGCGTCCGTCCAAGAGCCTTTGAAGGTTTGGCCGTCGTCGTAGTTCGGGCGGTTGCGCGTGTCGAAAGTACCGCTGTGGGTCAACAGACGCATGTCCTGGGTCTCGGTTTCGAACACAAGTTTGTCGACAAAGCCGTCTTGGTTGAGGTCGGTGCTGATCACGCCCTGCTGCTTGTCGAAGCGCTTGTCGCCGCAGGTGCTCGAGAATTCTGTGCGCAAGAGCGTGTCTTTCACGACCATCGCCCAAACGTCGAGTTCGCCGTAGGTCGCGAAGTCAATATCGCCGCTACCCTGCTGCGAATCGCCATCACCGATCAATAAAAACCGATCGCTCGCAACGGGGTTCATCCCAACCGCGTTCTCAAATCCACTGCCACCAATCCGTAAGCCTCTGACGAAGTGGCGATCAGTGTCTGTTTCTAGCACGTAGACGTCTGTTTCGCCCTTGTTCTTGCCTTCTACCGTGCTGCTGGGCTCACCCGAAACACTACCCAACAGACGGTAGCCATTGGCAGTGGGGTAAACAGCGCTCAAAAAGCAGTCGGAATCGGGACCCGTGCCATAGAACTGCTCATCGGTCAGGCTTTGGTTGGGCTGCACAGTAACGGTCCAGAAATCGCGCAACGGATTGAAACCTGAATAGGACGCGGTATCGTAGCGCTGGGCCGTAACGGTGCCGGTGCCGGGCATACTGCTGGATACGCCAAAGCAGGTGATGCTTTCGTCGGGGTTAAAGAACAGCGCATCGATCTGATCATAGCCCGTTCCGCCCAAAGCGAGCTCCGAGAGGATATTTCCCGAACTATCAACACGCACCAGCCAGGCGTCCTCACTCAGGTCCAGGCCCACCTGGGCGGGGTATTGCGCGTGACCAAAATTGGGCGTTGATTTGTTGCCGTCGGCAGGACTGTCTGAAGTTACGGACAGTAACAAAGAGCCGTCTTCGAAGACCACGACTGCTTTCGGGTCTTCGTTTCCAGAGCCCCCATAGCTGTACTGGTCGAGAATGGTGCCGGCAGTATCGAGGCGGAGTATCCAGGCGTCGTATTCGCCGAAGCTCGTTGTGGTTTTCACGCCACTGACACCTGAAAAAGAGCTCGCACCGATGAGCAAGTTCTGGTTGTGGTCTAGCGTGATAAATTCGGGAAGGTCGAAGTCGTTGCCGCCATAGGATTTGTCCCAGACGATATTGCCGGAGGTGTCCATTTTGATGAGCCACACATCCTCCATACCATAATTCTGTGCGGTTTTGTTGCC
Source organism: uncultured Bacteroidia bacterium (assembly GCA_964611815.1). GTDB lineage: Bacteria > Bacteroidota > Bacteroidia > J057 > CAZTEZ01 > CAZTEZ01. The sequence continues at coordinate 1,792 of CAZTEZ010000345.1, forward strand.
AGACGGCTCAGACCCGGTGCGCCCGAGTAGATAGTAATAGTCTTCGAAAGGCATGACATCGTATAACTCGTCGATTTCGCCTGCAGCACCCGAAACCGAGCCGCCGACAATCACTTCTCGGATGAGATTCCCTTCGGCATCGAAAAACAACACCAGGCCGTCCGTCTGACCAATCAGCGGTGCTGTGCGGGTGCCCGTGCCCGCAGGAGAGCCAGTCACGCCCACGGCTATGGTGGTGTTGTTCACGCCCTCGGCCACCGCTCGGATTTGATCAAAACCGTTGCCCCCGAAGGCTTTCGCCTGATCGACTGTGAGCACCTGCGCCTGTGCCGTCGTGAAGCACAACACGAAGAAAGTGGCCGATACACAAGCAGCTACGAATGCAGAGAATGATAGTTGGCGCATAGAGATCATGGAAGACAATGTCTATACGATGACGTCAATCACGACACGCATTACAACTTCAAACCTCTGAAATGCAGCATTATCGGCCCGAATCGCGCGTGCTTTATCCTGGACTTTGCCTGTAGTCCACCTACCGCCGGCGAGCGCCAGTGCGACGTGGCATTTACCATTCTCCGCACAAAGCCGTAACTTCCGACTTCTGCTCCACCAGTCTATCGCTTATGAAACTGCTGAACGCCGCTCTGCTTTTGCTGGAGGCCGCCTCCGGGCCACACAAGGATGCTTTAGTCACCAACGACGCCGTCGTTACGGGCCTGCTGTTCATTATATTAGCCGCCGTGTTCGTGACGGCCAACAGCTCGCGGCCGTTTTTCAAGCAGTTCTACAAATACGTGCCGGCGCTGCTGCTGTGCTACTTCCTGCCCTCGCTGCTGACCAGCTTCGGCATCGTCGACCCCGGGCAGTCGCAGACCTACACCTTCGCGAAGCTCTATCTGCTGCCCACAAGTCTGGTGCTGCTCACGCTGAGCATCGACTTCAAAGGCATCATCGACCTTGGGCCCAAGGCCATCATCATGTTTCTGGCCGGTACGCTGGGCATCGTCATCGGCGGGCCCATCGCGGTGTTTTTCGTCGCCTGGACGATGCCCGGCGGCATCGACGGCGTGGGTGTCGAAGAGCTGTGGCGCGGCTTCACGACCGTCGCCGGCTCCTGGATTGGCGGTGGCGCCAACCAGACGGCCATGAAGGAGGTCTTCAAAGTGAACGACGAGCTGTTTTCGGCGATGATCCTCGTCGATGTGCTCGTCGCGAATCTCTGGATGGCCTTCCTGCTGATCGGCGCCGGTCGCACCCGCGAGCTGGATACGTACTTAAAAGCCGACTCCTCGGCCGTCGACAAGCTCACGAACAAGATGGAGACCTTCCGCTCGCAAATCGAGCGCGTGATGCGCCTGCCCGACCTCATGCTGATACTCGCGGTGGGCTTCGGCGTCACGGCCTTCGCGCACGTCATCGCCGACAGCGTCGCGCCCTACCTCGCCGAAAACCACCCCGGCCTGGCGAAGTTCTCGCTTACCAGTGGGTTCTTTTGGCTCATCGTCGTCGCCACCACTGGCGGGCTCTTCCTGTCGTTCACCAAGTTCCGCAAACTGGAAGGCGTGGGCGCCAGCACCGTGGGCTCGGCATTCATCTACGTGTTGGTGGCGACCATCGGCCTGAAGATGGACATCGGGGCGATCTTCGAGAAGTACCAGCTGTTCGCGGCGGGCATCGTCTGGATGGCCGTGCATGTAGCGATTCTGCTGGTGGTGGCCAAGCTGATCAAAGCGCCCTTCTTCTTCGTGGCGGTGGGCAGCCAGGCGAACGTCGGCGGGGC
>CAZTEZ010000346.1:0-3572 GCA_964611815.1 uncultured Bacteroidia bacterium
GGGACGGCACGGGCCTCTACCAAAAAGCCGGGCGGTTGAGTGCCGCGCAGAAGGAGCGGCTGAAGCAGTAGGGGGTCGAGTGTGGACGTGCGTGGGGAGAACGAGGATTTTCAGGATTGGGAACCAAAATTTACAGAATTGCCAGAATGAACAGAATTTGGGATTGACCCTACTAGGGCCAATTGCAAAACTTCTTTGCGTCATCCCGAGACTTGGTGAGGGACCTACGAATCTAACCTCATTTATTTACTGGTGTAGGTCCCTTCCGTTCGACTACGCTCAGGACAGGCTCTCGAAGAATCGTCGGGATGACGCACTTTTCAGGGTTTACTAGATTTTGTGAATTCTGTCAATTCTGAAATTCTGGTTCTCACTGAACGGCTTTGCAAAAGCCATCGTCTCGACCGGATAGCAGACTTCAGTAGCCCACTCAACTAACTCAGATCCCTCCTTCGTCGGGACTGCACGCTAAGTTGAGCAGGTTAGCATGCAGGCAATCCTGCACCCTCTGCCTGCAATCCTGTGAATCTTGTTTCTTGACCATCCTGTAAATCCTGGTTCTAAATTAATCCACCGCAGCCCGCCAGTCCACTAATTTAAGCGCTAAGGCTGAGCCAATCAGCAGCCCCGCATTGATGCCGCACACCGCCAGCCAGTGCAGGCCGGTGCTGTGCAGCCACCAGAAATCCGTCAGAAAAACCGCCGTGATGAGCAGGTGCTTGCCCAGCAAGAGCCACGGCACGCGCAGCTCAGTCAGCCGCACAAACCCGATGACATAGCCCAGCGAAAGCACCCCAAACGCGCCCGTCATGGCCCAGGAGGCGGCCACCGCGCCGTAGATCGGGATGAAAATGAAGTTGGCGATGACGCTCAGCGCAATGACGACGATCAGCAGCACGCTCACGAAACGCTCGTGGCCGGTGGCCGTCAGGTAGGTCGAAAAGATCGTAAATGCGGCGTTGAACCACATGAAACCGGCCAGTATGCGCAGGTTGAGCGTCATTTCGGCGATGACTTCCGGGCCGGAGTTGTCGAACAGGAAGAACAGCTTATCGCCATAAAACCAGATGAACCCAAACGCGAACAGCAGCGGCAGATACACCAGCGCCTGCCCGGTTTTGAAAAGGTTCTGGCGGGTGGCGACGGGATGGCGCAAGTTGGCGGCGAACTTGGCGTAAAACACCGGCAGGATGGTCCAGAGGTACATCTGAATAGCGGCGATCCAGCGGTAGGCGGCCACGTAAAGGCCGTTTTCGTAGCCGCTGCCCAGGCGTTCGAGCATCAGCTGGTTCACCCGCTCGTTGGTGCCGAACAAGACGACCATCAACGCGAAGGGCCAGCTTTTTCTGAGCAAATGGGCAGTTCGCAAGCGCGAGAGCTTCAGCGTCGGCAGCCCGAACTTGATAAACACCACCGCCCCGAATGCGAGCATCGAGAGCAGCATCGTCAGCAGGCTGGCCACCGCAAAGCCCCTGAGGGTCAGCCAGCCGCCGCTGAACATCAGCAGCAGGATGAGCATCATCAGTGTCTTGTCGGTGATGCTGGCGATGCCGTCGGTCTTGAACTGCTGGAAGGCCTGCAAACCGGCCCGGAATTGCTCCAGGAAGTTCAGCACGACGTAAAACAGCGCGACGAGCGTGAGGATGAGCAGCCACTCGCCGCGGTAGCCCAGCAGCCAGCCCACACCCACCGTCACGCCCAGATACAGCACATTGAGCCACAGTTTCAGCAGCAGCGCCCGCCCGAACAGACTGTTGTAGTAGCGCTGTTCGCCGGCGATGGTCTTGATCGTGTACTGCGCGATGCCGAGCTCGCCCACCGGCCGCAGCAGAAACCCCAGCGACAGCAGCGCCGCAAACGTGCCCCAGGTGGCGTGGCCCAGGCGGTCTTGCACCTCCTGCTCGGCCAGCAGCCACAGCGGCTTGCTGATCAGGTTGATCAGTAGCAGAAAGCCGAGGTTTTCGAGGAGGCGGCGCATGGGGCAAAGTTAGCCACCTAAATGCCCGAGGCAACAGGCTGCCGTTTTTTCGGGCCTACCACTGCGGCGCTATTATTGTTGCGTAACGCCTGCTGGATCGTACGTTTCAGAAGTCGAGTTATCCGTCGGATGTGATAGTGATTCGGATAAACTAACATGTAACTTTAACGCAATGGCAAACGACATCACCCCTAGCGATTCAGACAACAAACTCGGACTTTCCGACCCAGCGGAAATCAATGCGCTTGAGGCACTTGGTTTGGCGGAAGCACACGTCTTTGCCTTGAACGAGTTGCCTTTGGAGGCCGATCTGGATATGCCGACGGTATTGCGTCTGCATCAGATTGCCTTTGGTCGTTTGTACCATTGGGCCGGAAAATACCGCACGACCACACCGCTAGTTGGGCAGTTGACGCTGCCAACACCTGGCGAATTGCCGATGCGGATGTATCAATTGCTAAACAACACGAATTTCCAGATTGTGCAAGCGCAAAGCACAAAAGACGCAGTAGCTCTCTTGGCTGCTTTTCACCATGAATTTGTTCGGATTCACCCCTTTACAAACGGAAACGGGCGCATAGCTCGGCTCCTGACCAATCTGGTTGCTTACAAACTCGGCTATGCAGATGTACAATTGTATGCGTCCGCTGGTGCGCAGCGTAAACGATACATCGAAGCACTCCGAGAAGCGGATGCCCATGACTTTCAGCCGCTGGAAACACTGATTCGGGAGTCACTCAAGCCTTTTCAATAGGCTGTTTGTCAGCCCATTCCGGCTTGCTGATTAGCACTTCCACGTAGGCGGCAATGGTTGCTTTCGGTACCGTCTGCTCTTCGAGTGCCATGCTGCCGTGCACGGAATCTACGACCATTTCTTTTAGAAAGGCCTTGTCCTGAAGCTGCGGGTATTTTTCTAGAGCGGTCATTTGACGATTGAAAGAGGCAGTGTTCCAGTTTGTTCAGTACAAACAAGCAAACCCAAGTATATGAGTCAAGGACGGTTTCTAAGCGGCGACCCTAGTACAGTCTTAAGTTATAAAAAATTGTACAAAAAACTACCCCCGAAACGCATCCTTCAGATGCACGATGCGCGGGTGCGCCGGGTCGTCGAGGCCGACGGCGATGACATCGAAGCGGCAGAGCGTGTCGTGTAGGGCGTTCTCGTCGAGGAAGTGGGTGGCGGCTGCCAGCAGGCGGCGCTGTTTTGCGGGGGTCACGGCCTTTTCGGGGGCGATGTGCTGCGTGTGCGAGAGCGTCTTGACCTCGATGAACACCAGCTCGGGGCCGTCTTCGCAGACGAGGTCGATCTCGTTGCGCCCGGCGCGGTAGTTGGGTGTGACCAGCCGGTAGCCCTGCTGACTAAGATGCCGCGCGGCGATCTCCTCGCCCAGCGCGCCGATGTCGTTGTGGCTTAAATCAGAGGGATCGGGCATGGGGTAAAGGTATTGATTTAAACAGCAGCACCCACCTCTAGCCATCCTGAGCTTGTCGAAGGACTCACGTCAACTACAATTTGACAGTCCGTGGAGGTCCTTCGACAAGCTCTCTTAGTTTGCGTTCTCTTGAAGTGCTTAACTTCCAGCGTAGACAATAA
>CAZTEZ010000347.1:0-3555 GCA_964611815.1 uncultured Bacteroidia bacterium
GGAGAGGCTTGGGCGGTCAGTCGTCTTCGGGTTCATAGTCCCATTCACGTGGCTTCACTCGATCAGAATGATAATACTCATGGCACAACCTCACATATTCTTCAAAGTCCGGATTTTGACTAACCAATCTGTTCATCGCACCCCAGTCCAGGTCCTGCTTTTCTTCTGCAGGTACCAGTAGCTGACTTTCAGAAGGGTTTTTACCGTCCAATTTAATGAAACCGATGCCATGTCGTGCGCTCAGTAGACGTAGCTCATTTAATACAGAACTATCGATTTCTGCAGCAACGAGATAGCCAAGGTTTGCCCAAGATGAATTACTAACCGTTTGAAAAAAAGACTCACGCAAGTTTGAAGAGTTGACTTTTAGCTTAACCTCAAATGACCACAGTTTGATGCGTTGGCCGCCATGACTATTAGAGAGCTTTTGAATCGGAAACTTCCAGCCATTGCTAAGTACTTGCATGCCTACTACATCAGGATGCAGCCACTTATTGCCACCCGCTCCCTTACTATTGCTTGATTTACGTTCGTCTATCCTTTTTGAAAAAACCTCTTGTTCATTAAACAAATAATCAGACAGTTTAGGGTAAAGGGCTTTTTCACTAAGCTGAATGGGTTGGGTTTCTGGATGACTGGTTGCCTTTAATTTTGTATCTTTTAATTCATAATTCTTTTCTATTCTATCTATTTCTTCTTCATCCGACTCTGTAGTATAAAAATATTCTTTGGGTCTATCTTCGGTAGCTTTGACGTTGGGGTACTTCCGTTGTAATCGTGGCCGACTACTCCCAATCTCGGCAATTAGCTGTTGAACAAAAGCATCGTCTGTCTCTAGGGAGATAACCTTGGCGGAACTAGCTTGCCGCTTCTTTTCACATTCTGCCGGAAAGTTTTCAAAAATCCAGTCTGCAATTTCCCTCGCAGTAAACTTCTGATTAGGATTCGCCTTAAGAAGCGTGGCAGTTTTATCGATAATTTTTAGTCCCATTTCTTGTGATGAAACTACTAAACTATGCAAAAAAGGAACGACTACCCGCGGTCAGTAAGTTCTATTCGCTTGTTCTGAATCGCCCTTCACCACCTAGAATAAACTGACGGAGGTCCTTCGACTCCGCAAGCTCCGCTCAGGATGAATACTCTTTGAATAACAAAAAAGCGACCACCTGGCGGCAGTCGCTTTGTCCCGTTCGTCAGTCAAATTTACCAGCCCAGGTTCTGGGTTAGGCCAGCCCCTTGGCGCCGAGCCAGCGTTCGGCGTCGAGCGCGGCCATGCAGCCGCTGCCGGCGGCCGTCACAGCCTGGCGGTAGTGGTCGTCTTGCACGTCGCCGGACGCGAACACGCCTTCGATGTTCGTGTAAGAGCTACCCGGCTTCGTGATGAGGTAGCCGCTCTCTTTCATGTCGAGCATGTCTTTGAATATCTGGGTATTGGGCGTATGACCTATCGCCACAAAGAAGCCTTTAACGGGGATCTCCGTCTTTTCCCCGGTCTTGTTGTTCACCACGCGCACGCCTTCCACGACCTCCTTGCCCAGCACCTCTTCGGTCTCGGTGTTCCAGTAGATCTTGATGTTGTCGGCGGCTTTCACGCGGTCGGCCATGATGGTCGAAGCGCGCATTTCGTCGCGGCGGATGAACATGTGCACGGTTTTGCAGATCTTCGAGAGGTAGAGCGCCTCTTCTGCGGCGCTATCGCCACCACCGACGATGGCCACCTCTTCGCCTTTGTAGAAAAAGCCGTCGCACACGGCGCAGGAGCTCACGCCGCCGCCCATCAGGCGCTGCTCGCTTTCGAGGCCCAGCCACTTAGCGCTAGCACCGGTGGCAATGATGATGCTATCAGCGGTCCACTCCTGGTCGTTGTCGCCCCACACTTTCTTGGGGTTGCTTTCCAGATCGACCTTCTCGACCATGTTATACATGATTTTCGTCCCGAAACGCTCAGCCTGTTTGCGGAAGTGCTCCATCATTTCGGGACCCATCACGCCGTCTGGGAAGCCGGGGTAGTTCTCGACATCGGTCGTAATCATCAGCTGGCCGCCGGGTTGCGAGCCGGCGTACATCACGGGGTCCAGGCCGGCGCGGGCGGCGTAAATGGCGGCGGTGTAGCCCGCGGGTCCACTGCCGATAATCATTACAGATGCGTGGTTGTTGTGCTCTTCTGCCATCAGTTGAGTCGTGTGTTAGGTTGTCTGTGGTCGTGTGCTTGCTGTTTAAACAAACGTTATAACGTCAAGATAGTGCCCGAACCCGCCGGCACGCGTCGCGGCAAGTGGCGTGTTGGGTGAGCAAAGTTACAGTTTTCAGTGAGAACCGGGATTTGCGGGATTGTGGTGACGCGGAATAGTCATCCTGAGCTTGTCGAAGGACCTCCGGCAAAAAGCAGTTGACTAACGACGGAGGTTCTTCGACAAGCTCAGGATGACTACCGGGGACACTGAAAGACTATCGGGGACACAGGATGACTGCGGGCGTACAGAGTGACGATTTAGAGGCCATTCATCCTACAAATCCTCCCCAATCCTGCAAATCCTGGTTCCAAACCAAAAAAAGCCGCCCGTCTCGAAAGACGGGCGGCCCTGCTATGGAAAGCACACTGATCAACTCACCTTCACCTCACCACTGTTAAACACAAAAACGAGCGGGGGTGGTGTGTGCCCTTCCAGGCAGTACGCCGGGTATTCTCCCCAGTCTACCACGGCGATTAGCGAGCAGAAAGCTCGTGTTGTCTGGTATCCTATAAACATGGATTGAAAGTCATACCGATCCGCATTCCAGTGCAAAGCGCCCTGCAGGCGCCGAAGGCGCGGTTTATCGGTGGCGACACGCCACCTCCTTGAATGGCGTGTCTGGGGTCCAGCGCCCAGACACGTCCAATCTCGGAGCCCTCTAGAGTGGCGACGCTCGCGCGTCGCCACCTCAACCTAACACACTAGAAAGATCGTTGTAATTGGTTTGACGTTGTTCTGGAACAGACCGGCTGGTGCTAAAGCAGCCGTTGTGTTCAGAAGGTTTTATGTATAAGAACGAAGGAAGACAGCCTGGAGGTACCTCGATGAGCGTACCCGTGCAGACAGGAAGGTATCGGCGCGCTTGCAGCGGGTGGTGGGAGCTGCATGTGTTGATGCTTTAGCTGGCCTTGCGCCACACATCGCGCGGGAGCGACTGCATGAGGATCGGCAACTCGATGTCTTCGGCCAAGTCCTCGCCCAGCTCGCGGAGGTCGTCGTCGCCAGAGGGGTAGAGCCAGCGCAACTCGACCTCACGATTGGGGTTGGCGTGGGCGCCGATGATGTTGAGGAGCAGCATCAGGTACTTCGTGGCCGAAGTGTTCACGTTTTCCATGCGGAAGATGACTTTCAGGGGCGCACTGTCGTTCTCGCGCAGGTAACGCTTGGTGGCGTCGAGCACCGGCTTGAAAAAGTCAGCCATGTCTGTGCCACAGGCGTTGCCCATAATCGTGAGGTAGCCCTTTTCGGCAGAAAACACCAGTTCGGGCGAATCGGCGGTGGCGGGTAGGTTCAATAGCATCTTGTACATGGGTTTGGTGAA
>CAZTEZ010000348.1:0-3543 GCA_964611815.1 uncultured Bacteroidia bacterium
TCAGTCCTCAAACGGCTCGAAGTAGAAGAAGCTCGGCTCGTCTTCGGTGGCGCCAAGCGAACGATAGAAGGCCACGGCGGGCTCGTCTTCGGGGTCGGCGCTCATGAAGATGTAGCGGAAGCCAAGCGATTTGCAGTACTTCAGAAACGACTTCATAAGGGTGCGCCCCAGGCCACGGCCGTGGAATTCGGGTGCGATGGCCAATTCGCTGACGTAGCACTCGGCGTAATCGCCGAAAATCGCGGGCAGTTCAAAGGCCGTGAGCCCGCCCACGAGCGTGCCGTTCGCGTCTTCGAGCACATAGGCGATGAAATTCGCGTTGGCCAGCCGGCTTTCCAGCTGTTGGGGGTGGGTCTCCAGCGGGTCTTCGAGCTCGAAGGCCGCGTGGTACAGTTCAGCGAGTAGTTGCAGTCTCGGGGCATCGCCCGGTTGCAATCGACGGCAGTGCATGTGGCTTAAGCGCTTGCGATTGGCGGATTATACGGCAGAAGGGGGGCTAGGGTTTCGGGCTATCCGATTCAGCTATGTTTTTGCATTAGAATCGTAACTTGTCTTGAAACAGAATACAATGCCCATGTTTGTGCGACTATTTCTAAGTCTGCTACACATTTTGATGCTAATGACCCTCTTGCAGGTCAACTCACTCTGCGCCCAAGTAGCAAATGCTGGCATATTAGAACCGCCCGTCATCAAGCACGGCGAACAAGTTGATAGCATCATCGGTGGGCATTTCGAATACCTCGCATTTTGGGAGTTGGTCAACGACATGCCGCAGAAAGAGGTGGTGGCTGTGGCGCCCAAAGTTGAATCCTTGCCAGATGAAGCCAGACCAGAAGAAGGCCAGTTTGTTGATACCATTACTAAGGGCGTCCAATTCTTCGACTTACGCTTGGAAGCAATAGTTGGCTTGGGAACACGTGAAGGTTTATTGATTAACTATCTGCTGTTTGAACAGGACGTAACTTTTGAGTACACGACAGACTTTTATAAGAAAAATAATTTGCCGCTTGGAGCTACAACCTGTTTTCATACGATTTCGAGATCGAGGTTTAATAAACGCTTTACATTCGATGACGCTATAATAGGACTCAACTGGAAAAATTTCTTAAAGCATAACAATGAATCGAGAGAAGTAGAGCTTAGATCTGTTATTTTGCTTTTTAGGTGTGAGTTCAACAATTATGTATCTGTTTTAAGCCATCACTCCAATGTGTCTGTAACATCCAGCAAGTTCAACACTCAAACCGAAACCAGCTGCGAACATCATGGAGTGAATGATGACGAGATGTCTCACTATGGCAATTACGCAACAGGTTATTTACCAGCTGTTGTCTTAAAAGCTAAAAAAGTGATTGTTTTAAGCACCAAATTTTTCGATGTTGATCATCAACAAATAGGCACTATTGACCGGACGCTATCCATAGAGAGTCCACGTGTTGAAGTGACTAATTGTCAATTGTACTATGATATTAGTATTGACCACCCCGGCTTTGTTTATGAAAAACCAGGGTATATATTAAGTGTTCAACGTGTTCCGATCAACTTGCAATTATACAATACGGATATTTATGGACAAATGCGCTTTGATAAAAGTTTAGACCTTGAATTGGGTTCTGTTCTGGAAGGCTGTCAAACAACTGAGGCGTCGTAATCGAGAAAGGCTTTTTATTACCAGAGTATTGGTTGGCAGTGGACTGGCCAACGATCAATCGCATTCAGCTCGCCAAAACATCAACGGTTCGCGGTGGTGGAGATGGTAATTTGTTTGTGCCGGATACGATGAATGCCAGTCGCGACTATGTGTACTACAATTCACTAATGGCCTACCACAAAAAGTTTCACAGTTTTTTTCAAGAGCGAGGTGACATCGCCTCAGCCAATGCCTGTTACGTGGCCATGCGCGCAAACGAACAGCATTTTTTGAGGTCGAAATATCAACTGAATCCCAACGTTAGGAACTGGTTCCGTTGGCGGATGAATCAGTTTTTGGCGACCTTCAGTAACTATTGCACCGAGCCGTCTCGGGCGCTGATTTCAGCGTTTTATGTTATTCTGTTTTTTAGTATTATCTATATAATACTGCCTTCAGAAACAGATAACCTTTACCGCCGTCAACTGGCTATCAAACAGGATAAAATGCAACAAAAGCCGCGTGGCAGGTGGTGGTATGCCGAATGGGCGTTGTTTATCAGTTGGGGCGTACTGATGCGTATTATCAACGCCGTCGCTCTGAGCGCGAACGCTTTTGTGACACTTGGCTACGGTGAGATACAAGCCCAGGGCATTCCGCGGTATCTGGCGGTGCTTCAGGGCTTGATCGGCTGGTTCCTGCTCGCGATTTTCAGTGCCGCACTGATTGGCCAAGTGATGCAATAATCAAAACCGCAGAACGGGGGTGAACATCAGTCCTCCCCCCCACCTTTAAAGTGCGCCCAGCCCAGGCGCTCGAGCGGCGCCATCTGCCCGTCGGCGAAGAGGAGCTGGATGCCGTTTTCGGGTGGGAGGATGTGCCCGATGACGCGCACGTCCGGAAACTCGGCGAGCTTGTCGTACTCCGGCTGCGGGATGGTGAAGAGCAGCTCGTAGTCTTCGCCGCCGTAGAGCGCGGCGCTGGTTTTGGGGTGGTCGAATAGCTTCAAGGTCTCGTTCGTGCGCGGGTCGACGGGCAGCTTTTCCTGATAGAGCGCCGCGCCGCAATCAGAGGCCTTGCAGATGTGCTGGAGGTCGGAGGCCAGGCCATCCGAGAGGTCGAGCATCGCACTGGGGATGAGCAGTTTGGTGCGAAAAAGGTCGATGATGTCCGCGCGTGGCTCGGGGCGCAGCTGCCGACCGACGGCGTATTCGTGGTCCTGGAGGTCGGGCTGCACGTCGGGGTTCTGCTGGTGTACGGCCTTTTCGCGCTCCAGAATCTGCAGCCCCGCAAAAGCACCGCCCAAATCGCCGGTGACGCAAATGAGGTCGTTCTCGCGGGCACCGCTGCGGTAGACGATCTCGCCCACTTTGCCCCGGCCGAGCGCCGTGATACTGATGGCCAGGCCCTGTTTCGATCCGCTGGTGTCGCCCCCGATGAGCTGCACCCCAAATTGCTCGCAACACGCTCGAATACCCGCATACAGCGCCTCCAGCGCCTCCACCGTGAACCGACTGCTGCACCCCACCGACACCGTAATCGCATACGGCCGGGCGTTCATGGCGTAGATGTCAGACAGGTTAACGGCCACGGCTTTGTAGCCCAGGTGCGTGAGCGGCACATAGCTGAGGTCGAAGTGAATACCCTCGAGCAAAAGGTCGGTCGTGATGAGCTGGCAATCGTGGCCGGTGAAGACCACGGCCGCATCGTCGCCCACGCCCTTGCGGATGTCGGGGTAGAGGTCGGCGGCGAAATCGGCTGTCAGGCGGTCGATGAGGCCGAACTCGCCGAGCTCACCGAGCGGGGTGAGGTTGTCGGGGGTTGCGTCTGCGTTGTTTTGGTCGGGCTGGTGTTGGTCGGGCATAGGGCAAAACTATCATTTTTCAAAGGTCTTTGCTCCCTGGAGTTGCCGG
>CAZTEZ010000349.1:0-3523 GCA_964611815.1 uncultured Bacteroidia bacterium
GCTTTCGTTGTCAGGTTTTCTTATGGGGCTGTCTAAATTTTGGGGGGCATTACAACGAGAAAACCTCAAAATTTCTTAACCCTTTTTACTAGTTGTTGGTTGATTTGAATGAAAAATGGCTCTAACGTTGTTTTAGAGCCACTTTTTGCATGAAAAAAATATTCAGCGTATGCTGGTTTCCTCGTGCAAACGTGGTTCTGGCAACAAAATCACACTTCCTCCTCAACCTCTCTACTACTTTTCTCAATTGTTGTATGGTAGCTTGTCACTTAGCTCCGATTGATCTGCTGGTACAGCCGCTTTCCAATTCCCTTATTCACATCTTTCTGGATCGATTCGCTGTCGATGTACTTGCTGAAGAACGCTGTATTGCCATCCATGTGATTTATGAAAGTGTTCAGGATGGCTTGCTGGATTGCTGAGATAAAGTTGATCTCAGAATTTGATTTTGCTTGATGGCGAATCGTGTCATTCTGAAGTAGCTCGCGTTCCACACCAGCCACGAAGTCCTCCGCATCGAAGTCTGTGCCATATCGGTCGTTTACGCGGCTTAGAATGGCGCTTAGCGGCTCAAGTTCGTCTTCGCGTCGTCCACCACCAGCTTGGTTGGCGTTGGGGAGCTGACCCTCTTGGTCTTTCTGCAAGGATATGCTTTGCTCGGCAACTTTCTCCAGCCTGTGATATTCAAGTGCCACCTCATCGTGCAGATTCAAGGCCTCACTAATATCCCTTTTCGGAAGCTTTGTTAACAGCATCCGTACATAGGAATACGTCTTCTCATGCAACTGCGAGCCTATAGGCAGTATGCTGGTCAGAAATGCATAGACGCGCACATACGTCACCATCGTGCCTTTTAACTGCTCCTGCTGGTCTTCCTCCAGATTGATATATCGATCAACTGCGGGGTCGAGCGCGGCATTCAATTTCGCTTGGTCATCGGAGGTAAGCTGCTTGGTGTCTTTGTAGTAGACCGATGCAAACTGGTTGACTTCGCTTTGCCAAATGACTTCGTGTTTCAATATCTGCTCGCGCAGGTCGCTCAGGCGGTTCGGGTCGGTGGTTTCATCTACTGTTGTTCGTTCATAGTAAGGCTCAAACGCTTCTCGGATGTCCTCAGCAGCGTTCGCGAAATCGAGCACAAAGGTTTTGAATTTGCCCGTTGCACGACGGTTAAGACGGCTGAGCGTCTGTACGGCCTGCACACCGGCCAGCTTTTTGTCCACGTACATCGCCACCAATTTGGGTTGGTCAAACCCAGTTTGATATTTGTTAGCCACCACGAGCACATTGTAATTGTTGGTGTCGAACTCTTTCCTCAATTGCTTCTCTGAGAAGCCGTTCAACCCCGCCTCCGTTACCTCTTCGCCATCCACTTGGAGTATGCCTGAGAACGCCACCAGTGCATTTACATCAGTGTAGCCATTCTTTTCGACGTACTTCTTGATTTGCTTGTAGTAGCGGTAGGCGTGCTCACGCGAAGAGGTCACTACCATCGCTTTGGCCTGTCCTTTCAACTCTTTCTTGACCACCTGCCGGAAATGCTCTACGATCACTTCAGTTTGCTGGGCGATGTGGTGCTCGTGCAGCGAGACGAAACGGGCGATGGCTTTTTGCGCCTTACTCTTGTTCAGCTCGGGGTCTTCCTCTATTTCTTTGTTCAGTCGCCAAAACGTTTGGTAAGTCGTGTAGCCCTGCAACACATCCAGAATGAATCCCTCCTCAATCGCCTGCCGCATACTGTACAGGTGAAACGGACGTGGCTTGCCGTCGGGTTGGTCGCGGATGCCGAAGGTTTCGAGTGTCTTCTGTTTGGGCGTGGCTGTGAAGCCAAAGAACGACAGGTTCTTTAGCTGCCCACGTGCCTGAATGACTTTGCGAATATGATCTTCGATGTCGTCGTCGTCTTCGGCAATGACTTTTGGGTCGTTTTTCAAGGACTCTGCAAAGACCATCTTCATGGTGTCTACAGTCTCGCCGGTGCCGGAGGAATGCGCCTCGTCCATGATGACCGCGTAATTACGTTCGGGGAGGGTGCCGATTTTGTCCAGCACAAACGGGAAGGTTTGCAGGGTGGTGATGATAATGCTGTTGCCAGCCTCGATGGCTTCCGCGAGTTGCGAGGAGCCTTTGTCGATTTTCACGACCAGTCCTTCCTGATGCTCGAAAGAGGATATCGTGTCCTGTAGTTGCTTGTTGAGCACCACGCGGTCGGTGATGACCACCACCGTGTTGAATATCTTCTCGTCTCGGGCGTTGTGGAGCTCTGTGAGCTGATAACTGAGCCATGCGATGCTGTTGCTCTTGCCGCTGCCCGCTGAGTGCTGAATCAGGTAGTTGTTGCCAGCACCGCGCTCGTAGACATCCTGCACCAAGCGTCGGACGCAGTCTTGTTGGTGGTAGCGCGGGAAGATCAGCTTGTCTTTTCCTTTCTTACCATTGACGCTCTCGCCCTTTTCGATGGTGCAGAATCGCCCGATGAGCTCCAACCACGTGTCGCGCTGCCAGATGCGCTCCCACAAGTAGTGCGTGCGGTAGTTGCCCTTGGCGGGTGGGTTGCCTGCGCCGTTGTGGTGGCCGAGGTTGAAGGGTAAATAATACGTGTCCTGTGGGTGCTTTTGCAGGTGGGTGGTGAGGTAAGCGGCATCGGTGTCGACGGCGAAATGCACCAGTGCGCGGGTGTTGAACTGAAACAGCAGCTCGCGTGGGTCGCGCTTGAGCAAGTATTGCGCCTTGGCATCCTGCACGGTCTGGCCGCTGGTTTGGGTTTTGAGCTCCACGGTGGCCACGGGCAGGCCATTCACCAGTAGCAGTAAATCGACGCTGTTGGTGTTCTTTTCGCTGTAATACACCTGCCGAATGACGGTCAGGATATTCGCTTTGTAGCGTGCCCACGCCTCGGGGTTCTTTTGAGAACCCGGGCGGGGAAACATCAATTTGAGCTTCACGGTGGTTTCTTCAAACCCTTTGCGCAGGACGTGTAGCAGTCCGTTTTTCTCGATAACGGTGCTCAGGCGGCTCAGGATTTTGTGCTCGGTTTTCGCGCCGTGCATCTTGCGCAACTTCTCTAGGTCTTTGGGCTGCGTGGCCTCCAGAAAGCGCATCAAGGGCGCGGCGGCGAACAAGTATTTCTTGTTCAAATCGCTGCTGTGCCCCTCTTCGTAGCCCCCGTGCTGCACGAGGTGATTTACGATGTGGCTCTCAAAGGTCTTTTCTTGCGTGATGGCGGGCATAAGCAATGGCAATTGGGCAGATTGCCAGAAATTACATTTATGTCAGCGGGTTTGCAATAAAATGGCTATTGCAAACGACGATAGCCCATGTTTTTGTCACCGTACAAGCCTGCTGCGATAAGCAAGGCACGTGCCGGAGAATACTTCCAACCGCTAATATTACGTTCTGCAGCTTTACGGGTTAGGGATTCTTCTGAAGTATAAAGCGTATAAAGCTCATTTATCAGGAGTTTCTCGACTTCACTTTCTCTGTTCGGTCCGGTAAACTCTATTGCTTTTCTATCTTCAGAGAG
>CAZTEZ010000350.1:0-2473 GCA_964611815.1 uncultured Bacteroidia bacterium
CGCTTGCGCAGCGCCAAGAGGTTCTCCCGCCAATTGCCCACGATATTTTCCAAGAGCCGGTTCATGGGCGTTTGTCGTTAATCCAAGCGTCAGGCTTTTCGGAATTGCAACTGCAAAATAAGCAGAAAGCGCCCCAGCTTGCGTTCATAGCGGTAATCGAGCGTGCACGCCAGGCCATCCGACTTCCAGCTACTGCTGACGATCGGGTGCCGCTCGGCTTTCAAGGATTGCAGCGGGATGAAGCTGTCGTCGAAAGCCTCGTCGCGCACCGGCAGTCCGTAGTGCATCGTAAGGTACGTCTTTAGATTGATGGCCGCTTCCAGCAGCTCATCGAACTGCTGCTCAGTCACTTGCTTCTCAACAATCTCCATGTCGTACCATTGCAGATACCCGCGCAGGGCTGTGAAGACCCAGCGTGCTTCTCGCCCAAGCACTTCGGTTTGCTTGGTCAGTTGGCCCGTGGGTTGTAATGCATCTTTACCCTTTTGCTTCAGCAGTGTATTCAGTGTGCTGACGGCCATGCCAGGATAAACTTGCTTTTCTACTGGGGTCAGTTGCACATCTTGCGCCTGCAGCGTGTTGCATAACAGGCTGATAACCACCGCGAACGCGACAAATCGACAATGGTTCAAAAATTTGCAGAGATCTTGTGTAACTGTTTCGCGCAAGATTGGGTATACTAGGCAGCACTTAAAACTAACAGCTTTAGCTGAATGACCTTACAGACGAAGGAAGAAAAAGACGCCGCATTTGACCGCCTGATGGCGCGTTTGCGCTCATTGAAGGCCGTCGATATGGCCGAGGTGGTCTCATTACTCAGCACGCTAAGCGAAGACGGCAAAGCCGCCACCGAACAACTACAACAACTGGCAGAAGAAGCCGAGCCCCGACTGCGCTACCGCGTGGATTTCAGCGGCTTATACGAAATACTTGCCCCCAATATCGACCTGCTGGATTATTACATTGACACCCTGAGCCGCTCGAAGGAGTACGGCTTCTTGAAGGAAGTGGAGGATGATTTTCAGTTGCTGGAAGAGGAGCTCAACCGCAAGGAGCGCACGCTCCTGGACGCTGAAAACGAGTCGGTGGGCCGCCTTACCGATCGGATCGAAAAAACCAGCGCTTTCGACAAGCTCAGTAAGCGGGCACTCAAAATCGATGATGTGACCTACGTGAACCGCCAGGGCTCCTTCCTGGAGCGACCTTTGATACGCATTCGCGTGGCGCAAGAGGAGTACTCGGCGCTCAAGCGCCTGGACAGCCAGGAGGAACTGCCCAAAAGCTGGCAGCAGCTGTGTGAGGAGTGCGACGTGCCAGCGGCCTTCTCGAGCTCACGGGTGTATCGCCACGAAGTTTTCGAGCGCATTTTGCCGCACAACCCGCGCTTGTATACGCAAGCGATCTTGTATGAGCTGATTCACTCGCTCGACAACTACGGCCTCTCGCAGGAGACTATTGCCCACCTGAGCGACCATGATCTCGTGATTGACGCAGCCGACCAACAAAACGATCTCATTTCGCTGATCGACGAGGAAGAGCGCTTCAGCGGCTCGCTCGATATCGAAAAGGTGCGCATCGAAATGGTGCAAAAAGACGTTTACGTCTGGACCATCAGCCACCTAAGCGGTGTGGAAGAAGAGTACAAATCGCTGCGAGGCGCCAAGCCTGAAGACTTTTACCCGCTCTTCAAAAAGCACATCCTGAACGAAAACGCCAAGGTGCACGACCTGTATTTCCGCCACAACGGTCGTCTGGCGCGCTGGGTGCACTAATCGCATTTCGAACACGCCGTGTTGGCGGTGTAGCTCAACTTTAACATCTTTGCGCTATGCGCGCGATCGTTCAACGCTGCAGCAGCGGCAGCATCACAATCGACCACGAACCGGGTGGCAACATCGGCCAGGGACTGGTGGTGCTGCTCGGCATGCACGAAACCGACACGCCCGAAGACAGCGCATGGATTTTGCGCAAGCTGCTGAATCTCCGCATCTTCGACGACGAGAACGGCACCCCCAATCTGTCAGTGCAAGACGTCGGGGGCGAGCTGCTGATCGTCTCACAGTTCACGCTGCACGCGAACACGAAGAAAGGCAACCGGCCGTCTTACAACTCCGCTGCCAAGCCCGAGGTAGCCGTCCCGCTATACGAACAGTTTCTCGATGACCTGGGCGCGCAATTCACCGGCACCGTGCACACCGGCAAGTTTGGCGCGTACATGGAAGTCAGCCTGACCAACGACGGGCCGTTCACGATTATTCTCGATTCCAAAAATCCAACGCTCGAATAGCACCTGCCATGAAAGACCTTGACCTGCAACCCGAGCACGGGCCCATCACGATTCAGGAAGCACAAGAGCGTGTGCACGAGTGGATTACGACCGTTGGCGTGCGCTATTTCGACGAGCTGACGAACACGGCCGTGCTCATGGAAGAGGTCGGTGAAGTGGCGCGTATCATGGCCCGCAAGTACGGTG
>CAZTEZ010000350.1:2483-3518 GCA_964611815.1 uncultured Bacteroidia bacterium
ATCCTTCAAAAAAGGCAAGCCCGAGCCTGACCTGGGCGAGGAGTTCGCGGATGTGCTCTTCGTGCTCATCTGCCTGGCGAACCAGACCGGCGTGGATTTGACCGACGCGCTGCAGAAAGGCTTCCAGAAGCGCAACGCCCGCGACAAAACGCGCCACAAGGACAACCCCAAGCTGCATTGAGCGCATTCTGTGCATGAGCACGCGTGTAAACGCCCGTTAGGTTACTTTTCGCGCTTTTGACGGATAGAATAGAAAACCCCTTGCACCCGCCATAACTACTGCGAATGCTTTAGTTTTGCAGCGGGTCGGTCGCGACGCAGACTTCGGTCGGTTGTGCCTGTCTTCTCAGCTCTCACGCTTATGAAATACTCGGATAAACAGATCCGGTGGGTGCGCCCGCTGTTTTTCTACGACTACTTTTCTCAACCGGGCAAAGTGCTGTATCGCGTGCTGTTTGGGCTGCTGGTGGTGGGCGCGCTGTTCATGCTGCTGCACCGGGTGGCGCCCCAGGCGTTCATGTTCGACTACAACACCTTTGTGACCACCACTGAAAAAGACGTAGTAGTCGAGCAAGTCGAGAACAACTACCGCCAGATGAACCTGGTGGCCTCGGCCTCCTACAACTTTGCGAGCTATGCGGCCACCCCCGTTGTGCTGCCCAAGTGGCATTTGTGGGTGAGCATCCTGCTAGTTACGCTCGCCTGGAGTGGCTTGCTGGCGGCGGGCTCGCGCATTTCGGGTTTGTGGGGCTTTTTGGTGTCGGCCTTTTTCGGGGTCACGCTCTTCACCGGGCAATACGCGATGATGCTGTTCGAGACCGACCCCCGTGGGCTGGTCACGTTTGGCTGCCTGGTGCCGCTTTTGGCGCTGTTTTACGTTTTTCAGACCAACATCCTGAAGGGCAACCTGGTGGCCCGTTGGCTGTCGTTCTTCGGGCTGCTGTTTGTTTACCAAAGTGTGATTTTGGGGCTCATCGGTGTCAGCGGCGTACACAAAATGATGTTCAGCGGGGTGTACGTGCAGCTCGGCCTGGT
>CAZTEZ010000351.1:0-3492 GCA_964611815.1 uncultured Bacteroidia bacterium
GGTGTCGGTGAGGCGCATTTCACTCATCCTTAACAGTCTATCCGAAAACTGTTAAGCGGTGAAGCGGAAACCGGCCCCCTGCCCTGTCTGTCCACCGGGTTGGCTGGCCGATCGCTTAACACTATTATCAATATTGTAAAGCACGTGTCCTGATGCTGAATTTCATCAGAACCTCGACTCCAGCTCACTGAGCGACACGCGAGCCTTATCAAATGCGTGATCGTCAAAATCTTTCGCGTGGGCATCGTACCGCGCTTTGTTGACTACGCCCATGTGGTACTCAAATTCTCCCTTGCTCATTTCAAGAGCGTTCTGAAACTTGTCCCAATATCCAAGAATTACTGATTTAAGTTCGTCAAAGTACATTGGACTCTCGCCTTCGGCCAATAGGTCGTCGAAATCAGTTCCACCTAATTCGATTCTGCGTTTTTCAATAAGCTTCGCTAAAAGACTTTCACGACGTTTTGATTTCGGGAACTGGATTGAGAAAACGGTCTTGATATGAGACCGAACTGTTCTTTCAAGGGCATTACGCCTTCTAGAGATCTCTGCGAGCCGGTCCTCAGTGCCAATTAGTTTTGTAGGCTTCGCTTTTTTTGCGAAGTATTTCTCAACTATGCCTATATTAAAGAAGGTCGCCTCAACTCCCTTCTTGAGGACGCCGTATCCATATAGATGCTCAAGAAGGCTAGGGTCTTGGTGTGCAAGGCCATTGAAGCTATCGACGTCACCCTTTCCCATATACTCAAGCATCACGTACTCGTCTGGGTACTGCTCTTTCAGGAGTCCCACAACCGACTCCACGTAACTCTCTGACTCGTTAGTATATTTCAAAATGCCTCGAGCATAAAGAGTGCGATCAACCTGTATGGGTCTCTCCCGTATTGCCTTGGCAATATAACTACACGCATAGCGCGTAAGAAATGGATGACCTCCAAAATCTTGAAACAACTTCGTCCGACTCTCTGGGTCAAATTCGACACCCATAATGCTACCCAAATCCATAACCATCTCCGAAACCTGCTCAGGCGTAAACATCGGGATGAAGCGCTTCTCTACAGTTCCGTAGAGGGGGTTATCGCTCTCGAAGAGCTTGATCACCTCGATGCAGTGAGGGTTTGTACCCACGATCAGATAGACGACGGGCGAGTGCGCGCTCTGGAATGCCGCTCGCATGGACTGCCAAAAGAGCAGAAAGTCCCGCTCGTTATTCCAATGTTCTGATGACGCCGTGCCTGGTGCGATCCGTTCAACTTCGTCAAATAGGACCGCAACAAATCCTTTCTTTGCTTGCTTCGATAGGATCCGTATATCCTCAGAAAAAGCTGTTGCAGCGTCTTTTATGCTGTAGGCGGAATCATCGCCGATTTTGTGCTTCACTGAGAGGACAGACTTCAACCCTGATGCGATATGGCGCAACATCTCATTCCAGCGCAGCTGGTGAACTGACGGAGATTGGCAATCAATAGTGATACTGATACCATTTCGATTGGAAAGCGCCCGGCTCACTCCAGATATAAGTGATGTCTTTCCGCTTCTGCGCAGCCCAAATAAGCCAAAATTTTCTCCCGAGGCGAGCTTTGCAGATATTTCATTTATAATATCAGAACGGCCGTAGAAGTAGAGCTCGCTTCGTAGCGGCGATGACATTGAAAAGAGGTCCCTGGAGAAGGTGAACTCTCGTACTCTGTCAATAATTTTGGAGTCCGATGCGGTGGGGGAGAATTCGGAGTAGTGGTAGGGTATCACAATAGGAGCATCGGGTCGGCTCTCAAATAGAGTCTTCAGCTTCTTGCCTATGCTCGTGTCGCCGCTCACAAGAATTCTTGCTACCTTCTCAATTCTGAATTTTTCCGAGCTTTGCTCGAGGATGTGGTCAAATGCGTCTATGGATCTTGGTTGAAACTCATCGTATGAGGAAAATAAAGCCAATACTTCGCGATCTGTGTGAAGTATCCCACGCATCTTCCCGCAGGGCTTGATAAGTGCATAGCGGTAATGGCTTTGTTGGGCGCCAATAGTGATTTGACCGTGACGTGTAAGATGAAACATCTGCTCCATACGACTAAGGACCCGCTGCTCTTGCGGGTCAAAGAGTGTAATGTCGAAATTTGGATGGCGACCGGGTTGGACCTCACTCATCGTATTCGCGAACTCCTATGTGCTGCTTTGCGATACACTTTTGTGGCAAGCGGAGAAAGCGCTACCGCGTATTTTCAGCTAAGTCGTTGCAGTAAGGCTGCCGAGTCAACAAAGCGCTCTGTAAACCGTCATCCGTAACGCGCGCAGCATTTCTGCTCCGCCGCACCACGGCGACCCTGCTCGTTGCTACGGCTTCAGCGCCGCTTCTGCAAGTGGATCATTCAGGCCTCGGACGACGAGCGTTCTACTTAACACTATGACCCATTCTGTTGAGCGCCGACGCGCCACGCCTGATGGGTCGATGCACGCCGTTGTGTCATAACGCATGGTCTGGGAAGCTCGCCTGGCTGAGCTACACGAGCCTTGGCTGCTGCGCCGGCGGTGTTTCGGGCATGGTGAGTGGCTTGAGGCCCTTGGTGATCTCCCCTGCCCTCTGGCGGACCTGTGCGGCGTCGTAGGCGGCCTGCAAGCGCAGCCAGGCATCGGCGGTGCTGCCGATGACGACTTCGAGCCTGAGCGCCAGTTCAGCCGATATGGCGTTCTCACCCCGCGTGACGCGGTGCAGCTGCGAGCGGCTGATCCCAAGCGCCTGGGCGGCGTCCGCAATGGACAACCCAAGGGCCTCGAAATCACCCTTGAGCGCCCTGCCAGGGTGCGGCGGGTTCTTCATCGGCCCGGTAAAGGGTTCACTCTCCTCGGTCATGGTCCAAACTCTTTTCCTTCAGTGGTAATCGACAAAATCGACATCGTGGGCGTCACCGTTCTCGAATCGGAAGGTGATTCGCCAGTTGGCCCGAACGGTCACCGCCCATTTGCCCTTGCGGTCGCCGGTGAGCGGGTGCAGCCGGAAATAAGGCCGGTCCATCTCCTCGACCGCTGTGGCGACATCGAGGGCCGCCAACACATCCTCGATCTTCTCGGCCATGTCGGCCGGCACGCGGTGGCGTTCTCCCCGCTCGTACAGGCGTTTCAGTCCACGATGTCGGAATCCTGATCATCAACAACCTGTAATACCACGTCGCGCGACATGCGACAAGCTTTTTGGCCTACCCCTGTATCTGCCTTGCACCCCTATGAGGGGTTGAAGCTCGAACCTGGCGGGGCCTGCTCCTCGTTGTGGCAGGTCCCTGCCCTTGGTGCCTGCTTTTCGGAGCCGTCCTTCGGTGAGGTCCGGCGATGGCTGTAAGGGTTCCGGGATCAGGGGTGCGCAGCACCGCCGAAGGCGGCTTGCCCTTGATGCCGGGTTCCTGGAAGCCATAGGACCTCAATCACCGAAGGCGGTGTTCTCTGAAAACGGTAGTGCCCCGAGGGGTGGTGTATGAGCGTCGGCCTTCGGAGAGGCTCGGTGTC
>CAZTEZ010000352.1:0-2368 GCA_964611815.1 uncultured Bacteroidia bacterium
AGCGTTTCAAAAGCCTGCAACAGCGCCGCGCTGCTGGTTTTGTTGGCGGTGCGTAAAAACACGCTGTGCAAGCGGTTCTCGAAGAGCAGCAGATCGGCGAACTCCAGCGTGACACCCTCGAACTGCATCAGCGGCTCCACCAGGCGATAGCGGTGCTTTTTCTCGAAGTTGCGCTGCGGCGTGAGCGTGTCGTACGTCTGTTCGATCACCTCCAGCGAATCGCCAAACTGCAGGCCCATGAAGCCGTACTGCGCATCTAGCATCTCGGTGCTCTGGGCCACAGCGGGGCTGTGCAGTAGCGATAGGCTGAAACAAAACAGGGAAGCAATTAGGAGATGTCGCATGTAGGCGTAAGGTGTTATTGGCCAAAAATATGCTGCCCGATCGGACAATCGACACAGCGCCGGGGCTGGCAGTAGTGCCGGTGCAGTTCGATGGCCGCTTGTGTATCGTAAGCAGAAGCCATGCCAAAGCCCAGCTCGTCGTATTGCCGGGTGATGCGGTTGCTTTCTTTGGGGAGCGACTGCAGCAGCTCGAACACCCGCTGCATTTCGGCCGGTCGGTCGAGCGTTTTGTAATATAAGAACGCCATGGGCACAAAGCAGTTGATCATCAGATTGTTCAGAAAGCTTTTGCCCACCGGCTTCATCCGTTTTTTGGAGGGCCGACCCAGCCGGTAGTGTGTCAGCCAGTAGTCGGTCGGCAGCACGAGCTTAGCCTGCTCGGGAATCTGCTCCACCTCGGCCGTCAGTTGTAGCAGGCCAGGCATCAGTTGCACGAAAGCCGCGGCCTGTGCCAGGCGCAAATCCGGGAAGTTTGCTGGACGCAAGCGGCCGTATTTGACCTGGTCCGGCTGCAGCGGATCAATGGCGTGCTTGCGCGAGAGGTGCTGCCAGTCCTCGCGTAGGCGCAAGACGTAGGGCTCGTCGTCAAGGGCGGGCTGCTGAAGCAAACCGGCCGTGCCCAGCAGCAGGGCCTCCAACTGCTGCGGCTGCTCACGGTAGCGCGAGAGCACCCGGTACGGCAGCCGGTGGGCGATTTCCTGAAAGCTCAGCTTGTTCACCTTACCGCCCAGCGCGCCCATCAGCTGCACCCAGATGAGCTCTTCCCACAAATAGCCGAGCCCACGCAGCGCTTCCTCAAAGGTTTCGATGCGCGAGATCATGCGTTCCCAACCGGCTTTTTCCAGTGCTTGTAAGCGCACCGGGCCGGGCACGGCATTCACGAGGCTACTGCAGGCGATGCTGGCATCGTTCTGCATCAAAAAGTCGTAGCGCTCCAGAAAGTGGGGGTTCAAGCGATCGCCCAAACTGATTTCCGGAATCCACGACCCATCCGCGCGCTGGGGCACGCGTTTACCGAGCGTGTCGACCACATGCAGAATGACGTTGTTGTAATTGGGGTCGGTGTGGTGCTCGTGCGCAAACCAGTCGTTACCGTCAACATGAATCTCGACATGCCCGTGCCAGTCGACGGACCCGATGCGGATGTGCGCCTGCAAAAAGTCCGGCCCCTGATCGGGGTTCTGCACGCCCGGGCGGATAATCTCGACGGGCTGCTCGTCGGTCGTGAGCAGGTCCTCGGCATCGAATTGCCGGCTCAGCCAGGCGTATTGCAGTACGGCCTCGGGGTAGCGCGCCATGCTGCGAAGTTAGGCCATTGTGGCTGGTTATTCTGACCCCCAACTCGGAAACTCTGCGGCATCTTTACAAAAGCAAGCGTTTAGACGCTCACTTTGATCTGCCGATAGCGTGCCTGCAGCTCCACGAAAAAGCCATAGCAGGCCAGGCCAAATGCAATGGCCACCAGGGCGATCGTCCCGCCAGTGTTCTGCAGGAAGTCGAGCGCTTTGCCCGTGCCACCGGCCTCGCTGCTGTCATGTTGAATGAGCATACGTACGAACAGATAACCGATGATGAAGAATGTGACGGCCCGCGCAACGAACCCTGCATAGCCCGACTTGATCAGTAGACTCTTGTGACCGATGCCCGTCATCTTGTCGACTTTCTCTTTGAACTTGCCACTGAAGGCCATATAAAGGTAGTAGATGGCACGGCCGACGAGAATTGCGATAAATACGCCGATCAAAACCTGCCACCAGGTGCTTGAAAGCAGCGTCGCAAAGAGGTCTTGCTTCTGGCCGCCACCTGAGCCACCACCAGAACCGCCGCTACCTCCACCGTTGAGGTGCTGAATAGAGAGGTAACCGGCATAGGCGGCCAGGGCCGTATAGATTAACCCGCCGCCAAAGAGTGCGATGCGTTTAAGTACGCTCTTTTTATCGTCAGAATCCTGCTCTTGAATAAACGCGCGAATAATGCGCCAGATGCCATAAAACAGCAGCCCGAACGCCACCAATAGCAACAGG
>CAZTEZ010000352.1:2378-3489 GCA_964611815.1 uncultured Bacteroidia bacterium
CGATGCCGTCGAGCTTGGTGTACTTTCCCTGGTGCAACAGGTAGGGCCCGTAGCTCTGTGCCATCAGCCAGCCCATGATGCCTTTTTTGCCTTCGGTGGACCCCCCGCCGCCCAGCGCACTGATGAGCGCGAGGATGCCGATGAGTAGGTAAATGACACCTTTGGTGAAAATGCCGCCGCGGATCATTTTGTCCTGTGTCGATTCGTCAGGCTTGGCCGATTGTGCGGCGCTTTTTGCGGTTTGTTCTGCGGAACTCATAGCTGAGGAAGGAATAGAGGTTAAAAAGAGGAGGTGGCGCTTAAAGGTGGTGAACAGGTGGTCGCTGGCCCATTGGCAAGGTATGAGGGAATGCCTTCGGCAATCGGCCGTATACTTACAACAGACTCAGCGGCTGAAAGTTTAACACACGAGCTTTCAAACGTGCTGGTAACCAGCATCACCTACTACAGCAAAGGTCGTTTTTGAATAATGTATTTGGTGAGCACCTACACAGCGTCTGGCGATAAGCTTTTCCATCACGTATCTTTAGGCGATGGCACGATCGCGCCCTTACTTCGTCACGCGCCTGCAGTTCGATGCCGGCGATGCCATGCTCTTTATTGTGCCGGGTGTGCTGCTGGTGTTGTTTGCCGTGGCCGCGCCGCCCCTACTGAACCGCTGGCTCGAGCTGGGCATTCCCACGGGTTGGCCACGCGTGGCCATCGAGGGGCTGTTTGCGCTGCTGGCGCTGGTGTTGCTGGTGCACATCATCTTCAAGCGCAAAGCGGTGTTCCGGCTCGAGACCGACACCTTCATCATACGCTACCCTCTGCGGCTGAATAAGCGCGGGGCGCGTTTTCCCTACCGCCAGCTGGCGCACATCCGCATCGGCGAAAATGACAGCGATTTCTGGATGCGCCTGTTTTTGCACCCCCAGCCGGGCCGTCCCGATGAAATCGAAATCCGTTTCGAAGCTTACGAAGAAGACCTGTTCGAGCTCTGCCGCGAACTGGAGAATGTGGGCATCGAAGCGGTGTACTTTCAGGAGCGCTAAATTTCAACACGCGCTAAGGGACTCAGTCCTCAAACGGCTCGAAGTAGAAGAAGCTCGGCTCGTCTTCGGTGGCGCCA
>CAZTEZ010000353.1:0-1295 GCA_964611815.1 uncultured Bacteroidia bacterium
TGCCGCGGTACCACTGGTAGCCCTTGGCACCCACGACGTTCAAGTGCGGCGGCTTGCCGATGCGGTAGAGGCTGTCGAGGGCGGCCGTGACGTACTCCA
Source organism: uncultured Bacteroidia bacterium (assembly GCA_964611815.1). GTDB lineage: Bacteria > Bacteroidota > Bacteroidia > J057 > CAZTEZ01 > CAZTEZ01. The sequence continues at coordinate 100 of CAZTEZ010000353.1, forward strand.
GGTCGGCGGCCATGGCCGTTTGCAGCGAGTCGAGCTTGCGCTTAATCTCGGGGTTCGAAGTGTCTTTGGGCATGAAATAATAGCTCGCGGGCGCGCCTTTCAGCCGGTTGCGCAGCTGCATCAGCAGGTCGTATACTGACGAATCTTGCTGCGCGACATACGCTTGGTGGTTGGCGCGGGCCAGGCGGTCGATCTCGCCCCAGAAGGGCGTGTCTTTGAACACAAACAGCGTGCTATCGTACAGATGCCCATCGGCGACCGGGTAGCGCAGGCCCGCCTCGAATGCCTCGCGCAGGGCGGTTTTTGCGGCGGCCGTTTGCCCGGCGCGAATGAGCGCGACGGTTCGGAAGTAGTTGTCCTGGCGATTGTGCAGCGGGTGGGCCAAGCACTGCTCGTAGGCGTCTGCGGCATCGGCGTACTGCTCAGCCAACATCAGGCTGTCGGCCGCATAGCGCTGTGCGAAATAGTCATCCAGCGGCGGAATCTGCGCCACGCTCAGCAGCGGCAGTGCGATCAACAGCGCCAGGCACAGGTAGCATTTGGTGAATCCGGTGTTCATAGGAGCAAAACGCATGAAAGTCGATAAGGCAACCTCCAAATTACAAACGAATTACGAACGCCCGCAGCACGGGCTTTGTAACTGCAATTCGTATTTTTCCGGCAGCCGTTTTTGGCCCACCCCGCAAATCGCTCGTTCGCATGCTGTTTTTAGAAGCCTTCACCGCCCAGCTGGGCGACCCCAACACCTGGATCGGCCTCGTGAGCCTCACGCTACTGCTCATTGTGCTCGATATCGACAACGTCGTGTTCATGACGATTTTGGGTGCCAATCTGAAAGAAAACGAGCGCAAAAAGACCGTGCGCCAGGGCTTGTTCATCGGTCTGGGCATGCGCGTTTTGATGCTGCTGGGCATCGGGTTTTTGAAACAGATCGAAAAGCCGCTGTTCTCGCTCGATTTGGCCAGCTACCACAATGATTTCACGGTCGAGGTGCTCATTACGCTGGCGGGGGGGCTGTTTCTGATGTTCAAGGCGGTGCGCGAGATTCACGACAAGCTGGAGGGCCCGGAAGTAGGGGGCGATGCGAAATCGGGCACCAACGCCATGAAGGTGCTGATGCAAATCGTCTTCCTCAATCTCATCTTCTCGGTCGATTCGGTGCTGGAAGCGAGAGAGGTGTTCGAGGCCATCGAGCG
>CAZTEZ010000353.1:1305-3071 GCA_964611815.1 uncultured Bacteroidia bacterium
GACGGAGCTAATCTGGGTAATGATCGGCGGGCTGGTGCTCTCGTTTGCGTTCATTTACGCGTTTGCGATGCCCATCAGTCGGTTCGTGACCAAGCACCCGACCATGAAGATGCTGGGTCTGGCTTTTTTGCTGCTCATCGGGCTGCTGCTGGTCACCGAGGCGCTGCACGTGGCGATTCCGAAAGGCTACATCTACTTTGCGATGGTCTTTGCGCTGCTCGTGGAGTTCGCGAACATCAAGATTCGCAAAAGCGGCAAACCCGTGGTGCTCCACGAACCGCACTTCGTCTTTGAGCCCGACCCGCAAGAGGACGACCACCCCGGCGAGGGCCGCCTAGCAGACGACCCGCTCTAAACCTGCGACCTTCGTCTTAGCGTCTTGTGTGCGAAAAAAAACAAGGCCCATCGAACACGCGATGGGCCTTGCTGTATTGAGATAAATCGAGTCGATTTAGTTGCGGTCGCAGCTGACGTCGGGGTTGCCGACTTCCACTTGCGACTGCTGATACGCGTCGGCATCTTCCAGTGCCTCGTCTTCGTCAACGGCGCAAAACTCGTTCACGACTTGGCCTTGAGACTGGTCGTAGCATTCGTAGCACACCTCGCCACAGGCGGTGGCTGTCAAACCGGGGATGGCGAAGGCCATCAGAATCAGATACTTGTTCATGGTAACAGGGGGTTAAATCTATGAGGATTGCTATACAAAGCCTATGCCAAACATGCTGCGCGGGTCCAGACATGGCTTTCTTTTACGACCAATGGCTGCCGATCAGTCGCGCTCGGTGCAGGTCCAGCCCTCGTTTTCGTAGACCTCCAGGTCGTCGTCGAGGCGCGGTTCGTGCGCATCGCACACCTCGCGCACCTGATCGCGCTTGAAGCAATCATAGCAGGTTTCGGTGCAGCCCACAGCCGTGAGCGCAACCAAAGGAAGCAGTACAGCTATCAGCAGGCGCATCAGTCGTCGCTGACTAAACAGGTGGCCGTCGAGTCGCCGGAGTTGCGGTCGTAGATGTAGTCGTTGCGCAGATTGGTGGCCGTGGGCTCATCCTGATCGCAGATTTGTTCGGTGTGGACCACCTCGCCGGTTTCGTCGAGGATGGTTTGACAATCGTAGCAGGTGTCGCCACAACCCGCAAGTGCGAGCACGAAGACGAATATCGGGAGCAGTAGCAGCTTGTTCATACACTGATGGGCTTGGTTGCAGCTAAAGTGCGCTGGCCAAAGCACAGGCCTTTAACTTCGGGCTAATATACGGGGTTTTGAAGAACTTGCGCACCAAATTCCGTATTCTGCTGTTACTTGCCTAGCCCTAAATCTTCGTGTGTATGACTCGCCTGAGCACCAACATCAACAAAGTGGCCCTGCTGCGCAACAGCCGGGGCGGCAACGTGCCCAACGTCGTGCAAGTGGCCAAAGACTGTATTCAATTCGGCGCGCAGGGCATCACGGTGCACCCCCGCCCCGACGAGCGCCACATCACCTACGACGACGTGCGCCAGTTGAAATCCGCCATCGGCGACTTCGAACTGAACGTGGAGGGCTACCCGAGCGAGCGCTTCCTGCAGCTCATGGACGACGTGCGCCCAGCGCAGTGCACACTCGTGCCCGACCCCCCCGACGTGCTCACTTCAGACGCGGGCTGGGACACCATCACCCACCGCGACTTTCTGCGCGAGATCGTCTCGCAGCTACAAGACTGGGGCATTCGCACCTCGCTGTTCATCGAAACCGACCTGCGCCTGCTCGAGGGCGCCAAAAAAGTGCGC
>CAZTEZ010000353.1:3081-3488 GCA_964611815.1 uncultured Bacteroidia bacterium
CCGGCCCCTACGCGCACAACTACCCCGAAGATGCCGCCAAGGCCGTGGCGCCCTACGTGTTGGCTGGGCAGCACTGCCAGAAAATCGGTCTGGGCATCAACGCCGGCCACGACCTGAACACCGACAACCTCGCGCATTTCGTCAAGCACGTCCCCGATGTGCTGGAGGTCAGCATCGGCCACGCGCTCATCAGCGACGCGCTGTACTGGGGCCTGGAGGAGACGCACCGGCGGTATCTCGATTGTCTGAATTAATCGGCGAAAAGGCCTATTTTTAAACCATGACCCACCCCACCACCGACCGCCTGCTGGGCAGCTTCATGGGCCTGGCGCTGGGCGATGCCTTGGGCACCACACTGGAATTCGCACCGCGCCCCGTTGAGGAGACGCATACGCGCATCACCGGCG
>CAZTEZ010000354.1:0-3466 GCA_964611815.1 uncultured Bacteroidia bacterium
GCTGCCAGTGGCGGGCAACCCGATTGTCCAGCGTCTGGTGGAAGACATTGCCGAGATTTACGCCAAGCCCATCGACGAGATTGTGTTTATCATCGGCGACTTTGGCGAACAGGTGGAAAAAGACCTTCTGAAAGTCGCGGAAGACCTGGGCAGCAAAGGCCGCATTGCGTACCAAGACAAACCGCTGGGCACGGCGCACGCGATTCACTGCGCCGGCGACAGCCTGAACGACGAGATCATCATCGCGTTTGCGGACACGCTCTTCCGTGCAGATTTCACGCTCGACCAGTCGAAAGACGGGGTGATTTGGGTGAAGCAGGTGGACGACCCGCGTGCTTTCGGCGTGGTGAACCTGGACGACAACGGCCTGATTACCGAGATGGTAGAAAAGCCGGAGAACCCGCAGTCGGATCTGGCCATCATCGGCATTTATTATATAAGAGACGGTGCGAATCTGAAAAAGAAGATTGAGCACCTGCTGGACAACGACATTAAGTCGAAGGGCGAGTACCAACTGACCGACGCGCTGGATGCGATTCGTGCAGAAGGCGGCCAACTGGCAGCCGGCGAGGTCAGCGACTGGATGGACTGCGGCAACAAGGACAACCTGCTGGACACCACGCGCAGCATCCTCGATTACGACCAAGCCGACGGCAAGCTCAAGCGCCCAGCGAGCCTGTCGACTGAAAACGCCGTAATAATTGAGCCCTGCAAGTTTGGCGAGAACGTCACACTCAAAAATTGCGTTGTGGGACCGTATGTGAGCATCGGAGACAATTCGCGCGTGGAATCGTCCGTTATCTCCGAAACCATACTCCAGACGCATGCCATCGTGCACGGCCGGGTGCTGACGCGCAGTATTGTCAGCAACCAAGCCACCGCCGAACGCCTGCCCGAATCGATTAACCTAGGCGATTTTTCCGCCGACTAACCTACATGACAGCACTCTACCGCCTGCCCCTGCTCATTCTTTTTGCCACGTTGATTGGCCTGAGTGGCTGTAAAACGACCAAGACCGTTTCGGCGGTCGAGAACGATGGCGGCGGTAAGGGCAAGAAGGGCAGCTTGAGCAGCAATTTTGCCGAAGACCCGGAGCTCACGTCGCTTTATTTTGATGCGTCGACCTATCAGGCGAATGAGAATTGGCCCAAGGCGATCGAGAAGTACAAGGCCGTACTGAACAAGGCGCCGCGGCACGGCACGACGCATTTCAACCTGGCGGATATCTATTTCAGCATGGGCGACTATGAAAAAGCCCAGGGCTATGCCGAAGATGCGCTGAAATACATGGACGAGCCGAACCCGTGGTTCTTTCGGCTAATGAGCTTGATTTACACCCGCCAACGCGAGCACGACAAGGCCGCACAGGTGATGGAAGATGCCGTGGCGGCATTTCCGGATGATACGGATTTGATGATCGAGCTGGCACAGTCGTATCTGTCTCAGGGTGAGTACGATCGGGTGCTGACACTATTCGACCGTATTGAAAAGAAAACCGGCCCGGACCCGGACATTTCGCAGCGTCGCGTAGAGATCTACAAGTTCACCGAGCAGGAAGAGAAGGCGCTGGAGGCGCTGAAAAAGATGGTGAAGGATTTCCCGAAAGCCGACGAACCCCGGCAGCAATACGTGGAATTGCTGATGAAAATGGGTCGGGAAGAGGAAGCTGTGGTCATCCTAGAAAACAGTCTTAAAGAAGCGCCAGGCGATGGTTTTGCGCTGTTCTCGCTGATCGAATACTATAATGAACAGGGCAAAACAGACAAGGCAAATGCTCTGAAAAAGCAGGCGTTTGACAACCCCAAGGTACCGCTGAGCACCAAGATGCAGTACCTCATTGAAATGATGCGCACGGCACAGGGCGATGCAGATAACGCTGAAATTGAGCGCTATATCCGCAGTCTGCACAAAGATAACCCCGAAGACGCGCTGCTACTGGCGATGATGGGCGAGCTGTACATGCAGCAGGAAAAGCCCGACGAAGCGCGACGCTATTTCAAACAGTCGCTCGAACAGGACGAGTTGAACAAGCAGGTGTGGCAGACGCTCATCCAGCTCGAACAGAACGAGAAAAACTGGGACTCGCTCGCCAGTGTAACCGACGAGGCGCTGATGCTCTACCCCAACGACCTCAATTTCAACTACTTCAACGGCGTCGCGCACCTGCAAAACGAGAGCTACAAGAAGGCTAAACGCCCCCTCGAAAAGGTGTTGAAGCTGGATGAGGACAACTACAACCTGCAGTCGCAAATCAACACGATGCTGGGCGATATCTATCATCATCTGGATGATTTCGACGAGTCGCGCGCGTATTACGACAAAGCTATGTCGCTGGATCCCAGCAACGTAACGGCTGCTAACAACTACGCGTACTTCCTCGCCAAGCGGGACTTGGAATTGGACAATGCGCTGGAGCTGATCGAGAAAGCCATCGATCGCTCTCCGAACAACGGCTCATTTCAGGACACCTACGCTTATGTGCTTTACAAGCTCGAGCGTTACGATGAAGCGTTGACTTGGGCGCGTCGGGCGTACAAAAATGCGCCTTCTGGAGAAGTCGCCGAGCATTTAGGCGACATTCACGCGGCCATGGGCAACGCTGAAAAAGCGCGGGAATTCTGGAAAGAAGCGCTGGAAGAAGACGTGGACAATGCAGAACTCAAAGCCAAACTCGATGGCCTTAAATAAGTTCTTTATGAAGCTGTTACTGGTCGTGGTGGCCGGTGTAATGGTGGCGCTTTCGGGTTGCAACCCAGCGCGCAACTTGGCCGTTACGGACAGCCTCGAGAAGTTTGAGGGCAAGAAATTCCTGAAAGCCGCCAAAAGCCGCGATATCGACTTCGAGACCATCGCTTTCAATGGCAAGGGCAAAGCCGAGGGCATGGCCAACATCGGCTTCCGATATCGCATCAACGTCCGCCAGGGCGATCAGATCTGGGCCTCTTTGCGGGTGATGGGGCTGGAGGGCTTTCGCGCGCGCATCACACCCAACCGCGTGCAAATTCTCGACCGTCTGAAGGCAAAAGTGATTGAAGGAAGTCTGGAGGACTTGGAAAACCGCCTGGGTTTCACGGTGAAATACAACATCCTGGAAGCCATCTTGTTGGGTCAAGCAAAGGAGTTGGCCCGCATGGCCAAGCCGACAACCGTGAGCGCCGGACGACGGCACTATCAATTCACTTGGAAGGGCACGCAAATCAACCACGCGTTTAATTCACAAACCGGCAAGCTCGAAGAGCTGCGCCTGACCCAGGATGTGAACAACAGTCGGACGTTGATAGAATACGGCGATCACCAAATCGTTGACGGGCAGTACGTTCCTTATTTTGTAAGTGCGAAGAGCGATGGCACCAAGAAGCCGCTGGACTTGCGTCTGCAGCACAAATCGGTGGAAATCAATCCTTCGCGTATCCGCTTCAAGTTTGAGGTCCCCGACCGCTATGCCCACGAAGATTTATAGCCGCCT
>CAZTEZ010000355.1:0-2333 GCA_964611815.1 uncultured Bacteroidia bacterium
GCTACGACCTTGCATGTTCTGAGCTGCGTGTCGATCGCCCATGGTCGAGCCTGCATAGGCACTGCCACCATGGACACTGCTGCCAGCCACACTCTCCAAGTCGCCAGGCACGTCGGCAGCTTCATCGCCTTGTTCTTCGGACAGCAGACGCACGGTTTTGTCACTCATATGCTCCATCATGGCTTCTGCCTGCTCGGCAAAGTGCTTGCTGACCTGCTGCACCTTCAACATATGCCTAAGCTAACGATTAGCGCACAAAAAAAGCAGCTCCCATAGAAGCCGCTTTTCATATTATTTCTTCAAATCATTCAGGCCGAGGGCACTGATTCGCGCGCCTCTTTGGGCGGGCGGATGCGCTCGATGATGGTCATGGCGCGGTAGAGGACATCGTAGTACTCTTCGATGGTCGTGAAGTCTTTCAGCGATTTGAACAGTTTCGGTTCAAAAAGGTCTTTTTTGAACGTGATGCCGACGTAGATGCGGTGGCCGATAAACGAGCACATAATGCCGTTATCAGACTTCTCGACAAAGTTCACCAGCACATCGCGCAGGTTCTGCGTCATGATTCTGTTGGTGTCCTGAGTGCTATCGGAAAACAGCCAAAAGTGCTTCTCGAAATTACTGTCGCCCGTATTGATGCGCTCTACCTTCATGGTTTTACGCCAGTGCGCTTTGGTGAGGTCGGTGCCAGCAGGCACGATGATGGTTGCACTTGTGAATGCATGTTTTCGCTCGGCAATGAAGAACAGTCCCTTAAAGAGCATGCCCAGCTTGTTGGTCTTTTTGTTGCGGTAGGGCGCCACGAGCTCGGAAAACTCAACGGCTGTGTCGCCTATGCGTCCACGTACATAGTCGTCTCCCCGGTACTTTTTGGTGGGAAGTGCCTTGAACAGGTGGCTCTCTACGAAGCGGTTAACGGGAATGAATTTATGGCTCTTGTAAACGAAACTAGTATCAATGAACGTGATGATCCGATCAATGATAAGGTTCTTGAATTTGTAGTAGAACCCCCTGTTGCGCGAGACCTCGTACATCATCACACCGCCCAAAATCAATGAGAGCATGATGCCCAAAATCAGCCAGCCGACATCAATGATTTCCGTGAACTGCAGGTGCAGAATAACGGTCGTGACGATACCCGCAGCAATTAGAATGCCCACACCAATGAGCTGCATGACAACAAATCGGCGTTTGCGCTCTACCTTGCTGACATCAGCGGCAAGCTCGTTGTGGAAGTAGTCCTTTAGTTCTTGCGTCGTTTTCATGTATAAGGTCTGAAGTGAGAAAACTTAATAGCACTTTGAGATTGTAAAGGAAGACAGAAATGCGCAGGTAATGGACTGTTAATTAGGCCGCTAAATTAAGGAAGAAAGACTGATATGTGATACTTTTTAGATGAATCGCCCCTAAAAGCGGTTAAACATTTTGGGGCACTCGGCATATCCCACCTAAGCAGTTGTCCTTAAAAATATTTAACGGATACGTCATCAAGATGTTACGTTTTTACACCTAAAATAACCCGCAACAAAGTTAAATGTAGCGGGTTACATCTTGAATTAGCATCTGACTAATAGGGCGTTACTCAAACTTAATGCCTTGGGCAAGCGGCAGTTCGTCGGAGTAATTAATCGTGACGGTCTGGCGGCGCATGTAGGCTTTCCAGCTGTCCGAGCCGCTCTCGCGACCGCCGCCGGTTTCCTTTTCGCCACCAAAGGCTCCGCCAATCTCAGCGCCGGAGGGCCCAATATTCACGTTCGCGATGCCGCAGTCTGAGCCCTGGGCGCTCAGGAAAAGCTCCAGCTCCTTCATGTTTTCTGTGAAAATGCTGGATGATAGCCCCTGTGGCACACCGTTTTGGATAGCTATGGCCTCATCAATCGTCTTGTATTTGAGCACGTAAAGGATGGGTGCGAAGGTCTCTTTTTGCACAGATTCATACTGCGGCTCGGCTTCCACGATGGCGGGAATGACGTAGTGGCCGTCAGGGTAATCGCTGAGCTCTTTCATGCCGCCGCCGGCTACGACCTTGCCGCCTTCGCGCTGCACATTACTAATCGTCGTTTGCATCGCAGACACCGCGCCGGCATCGATTAGCGGGCCGATCAATGTGCCGTCTTCGAGCGGGTTGCCGATGCGCGACTCGAGCTGGTCGTAAGCGGCCTTCAGCTTGCCCAAAAACTCGTCGTAAATGCTCTCGTGTAAAATCAGACGGCGTGCCGTTGTGCAGCGCTGCCCGCTGGTACCCACTGCTGCAAAGACGGTCGCTTGTTGCGCGAGCTTCTGGTCGGCGTTGGGCGTCACGATGATGGCGTTGTTGCCGCCGAGCTCCAAGA
>CAZTEZ010000355.1:2343-3463 GCA_964611815.1 uncultured Bacteroidia bacterium
GAGGCTCTTGCCCAGTCGCTTGGCAACATTTTCGCCCACGCTGCGGCCCATCGGAATAGACCCAGTGGCCGACATGAGTTTGATGTCTTTCGAGTTCGCCATACGCTCGCCGGTGTCGCGGTCGCCGATAATCAGGCTGAATACACCTGCAGGCACGTTGTTGGCTTTCAAAACTGGCTGAATGATATGCTGGCAGGCCAGGGCTGTCAGGGGTGTTTTTTCGCTGGGCTTCCAGATGTTCGCGTTACCACAGACCGCAGACAGCATGACATTCCAGCCCCAAACCGCCACAGGGAAGTTGAAGGCCGTGATGACACCTACCGTCCCGAGCGGGTGCCACTGCTCGTACATACGATGCACTGGGCGCTCGCTGGGCATGGTTTTGCCATAGAGCATGCGCGACTGACCAACGGCAAAATCGCAGATGTCGATGATTTCCTGCACCTCGCCATTACCTTCGGGGTGAATCTTGCCCATTTCGTAGCTGACGAGCATGCCGAGCTCGTCCTTCTTTTCGCGCAGTGCATCGCCAATCTGGCGCACGACTTCACCACGGGCGGGGGCCATCCAGGTGGCCCACTCCTTGGCACCAGCCTTCACGATGTCCATTATCTTGTTGAAATCGTCTTCGCTGGCGAGCTCGGTGCTGGCGATTTTCTTGCCGTCGACGGGCGAATAAGAGGGGTATTGCTTGTCGTTGGTCGATGAAATAGCTTCCAGGCCGGTGTGCAGAGCCGGGTTTTCATCTTTGATGCCCAAGTCGTTGAGCATGTTTTTGACGCGGTCGAGATATGCTGACATGAGGGAAAGAGTGCTTATGAGTTAGGAGTACTGATTCGCCGTGAAGGTAAGCAAACTTGAATAATTTTTGGAGTACCCCCGGCAAGCGTTGAGACCGGCCCGAATGGACACTGGTAAAACGCCGGCTTTTGCATATATTCCAGCTTTCGGAACAACCTAACACCCGTTCACCTTCTTCTTCAAGAGAAACGCACTTTATGAAGTATAAACCCGCAACGAATTTCATCCACGCAGGCGTGGAACCCGACCCCACCACCGGTGCCATCATGACGCCCATTTACCAGACGTCAACTTACGTACAGGAGGCGCCTGGCAACCA
>CAZTEZ010000356.1:0-3442 GCA_964611815.1 uncultured Bacteroidia bacterium
GGCCGTCGCGCTGACCTACCCCGAGCTCGAATCGCCGATCTTGCGGCTAGGCTGGGCGCTGCCGGGCATCCTCGATCGCCCGCGTCAACTTGCACTCTACGATGTCGCTGCCGCCTATTTGAACAGCGCCGCTGGGCCCCTGCAAACCAAACTGGTACTGGCCGGCATGGCCGACAGCCTTCGTGTGAAGCACCAGCCCTCAGTCATCGGGGGCAGTCTGGAAATGTACTTGCGCGTGCCGCCGCAGCAGCTGCTGTTTGCGATGGAGGAAGTCTGGCGGGCGCTGGACACACTTGGCATGGGCGCAGAGCACATCGACCGCACCGCCCTGCGAGCCGCGCGCAATCAAGTGCAGCTGGGCATCGCAAAGCGGCGGCAATCACTCACACACCACACTCAAACGCTGGCTGATGCCTGGGCCGGTGTGGGCATCAGTCAGTTAAGCGATTACGAAACAGCGGTGGATACGGTGAGCGAGGCTAGCCTGAGTCAGTTTTATCAAAAAAAGCTCGTTGAAGGCCCGATGGTGCTGGCGGTGATGCTGCAATCACAACTCTTTGAAAACTACGCGGTGCAGTATTACCTGTCCGATTTTGACCGCGAGCCGCCGAACCAAAAGAAAGATACTGTCATTCAAGCCTCGCCGCTGGCGGCGGTACTGAAAGGGCCGGACTCTGCGCAAGTGGCGAGCGAGATGCAGAAAATCGCCCAGCGCATGGAAGAAATGACGGGCACCAAGGCGGACCTCGATTCCATTTACCAGGCCTATTTGGTGCGCATGCGCGTGATGGCGGAGATCAATCTGGTGCCAGAAGTGGCCGCTGCACAGAATGCCATCGCGCAACTGGCTTTCCCCGACGCGTTTGTCTACGAAGACACTATGCAGGCGTTTCTCGACAGCATCCAGCGCACGATGGGCGGGCTCACGGTGCCCTACTTTGAAGTCACGGGGCGCTTCCCGGCATCGGCGAAAGAGCAGCTGGACCAAATCATCGAGTTTCTGGCGCTCCGGCCTGATCTGAAGCTGTACGTCGACGGGCACACGAGCTCGTCTGGCACGTCGGAAGAAAACCAGGCGGCCTCGCTGGAGCAGGCGCAACAGCTTGCGGCTTATATCATTGAAAACTACGACATTGACCCTAAGCGCATCGTCCCACGGGGCATGGGCGAAACCATGCTGGCCGTCCCGGAACGCACCAAGGCCGACCGCCAGCGCAATGAGCGTGTCGAATTTAACTTCCTGCCATGAAGCGCTACCCAACATATCTGCTTTGGCTCGGGCTTGTCGTCGCGTGCAGCATGTTATGGGCCTGTGGTGGCAGCAAGAATGCAAAAGAAGCTGATGTCATTCAAGACTTTAGCGCCGCACCGACACCCACCAGCAGCTTCAATTTCAATGGCGTGCAGATTCTGCACCAACGAACGGACGGCCCACTCGTGAGTGTCGGGCTGGTGTTCGGAGGGCGACACACGCGCGAAGACAGCACGCTATCGGGACTCGAAAATCTGCTGATGCAGATGCTCATTCACGGCGGCACGCATTACCGCAGCCCGCACCAGGTGAAGGTGCGCGCCGAGGCCGTGGGCGCGCATTTTGCGGCTGAGGTGCAGCCCGATCATAGCCTGCTGACCATGCAGTGCCCGGCGGATGAATTCGAAAACGCCTGGCGCCTGCTCGGCGAAATGATTCTGGAGCCCGCGTTTTTGCCGCCAGTCTTCGGACGTTTACTTTCTGGCACCCAGGAAAGTATGCAGCTGCGGGCGCAGGAATCACTTTTTGGGCGAATCGACCGCGCGGTGGGTAACACCTTGTATTACGCCCACCCCTATCGCCTGCCACTGAAAGGCACGCCCGCCAGTCTCAACCGCATGCGCAACGACGCGCTGTTCGTTTATTACGACCGCATGCTGACGGCGGCAAACCTCAAGCTGGTGGTGGTGGGCAATGTCTCGCGTGCCACCATTGCCGATAATCTGATTGGCACCTTCGACCAATTGCTAGAAGAGCCCACCAGGGCTTTACCGGACATCAACTGGGAAAATGTACCGGAGCCGGTGCTGATGCCTGACAGCACCTTGCCCGACGGGCGATTTTATGCGCGCGTACCTGGCCCCAACGTCTATGATGCGGAAGCCGTGCAGCTTGAGTTGGCACTGCTGTGTTTGAAATCGGCGGTGCAGGCCGAGCTGTGTCAGCAGCGCCAGCTGACGTGCGATTTTGATGCCGAGCTGTTGTACCGTGCGCGTCAGGGCGCCGAATGGCGGTTCACGACGCCGGTGCCGCACCAGACGATCGGGTATTTCTTGGACATCCTTAATAGGCTCGTTGGATCAGGTCCTTATGAACGCGAACTGGCAGCCGCCAAAGCACAGCTGAAGTACCTGGTGTTTGCGCCACGCATGCAGCAATTGGCTCACGTTCAGCAACTCAGTGCGATACTCGCGGCCTTCGGTAGCCCGGGCCTAGTCGCCAAACCGGCCGAACTGGCGAACACCATCAACCTCGCATCTGCCAAAGACATCCAGCGCGTCGCTCGGAAATATCTGGCGAACCCGCTGTGGTATTACCACGGCAACCCGCGCAAGATGAATGCGCAGCTATTCAGTCGAGAAGCTGGTTGATCGGCGTTTAGGTAGTCCTTTTGAGAATGCTAGAACGACATTAGTGCAGATTATCTGCCCTGCCAGTTGGGTTGGCGTTTGTTGATGAAGGCGTCCATGCCCTCTTTTTGGTCTTCGGAAGCGAAGAGCAGGTAGAAGTTGCGGCGCTCGAACTCCAGGGCTTCGCGAAGCGGGAGCTCATAGGCTTTGTTGACGCTCTCCTTGGCGAGCTGCACCGCGAGGGGCGACATCGTGGCGATTTTCGCCGCCAACTTCAGCGCCTCTTCCAGGTACACCTCTTCCGGTACGACCTTGTTAACTAGCCCGCGTTCCAGCGCCTCTTCGGCAGAGATGAAATCGCCGGTCAGCACCATTTCCATGGCGCGCGCTTTTCCGACGGCACGCGTCAGGCGCTGCGTGCCACCGGCGCCGGGCATCACGCCGATCTTGATTTCCGGCTGGCCGAATTTTGCGGTGTGGCTCGCGACGATCATATCGCAAAGCATCGCGAACTCGCACCCACCACCGAGCGCAAAACCGCTGACAGCGGCGATGATCGGCTTTTTGAAAGTCCGAATGGCTTCCCATTTGGCGATCATATCCACCTGTAGTTGGTCGATTGCCCCGCGACCGGCCATCTCTTTGATGTCCGCTCCTGCAGCGAAAGCTTTTTCGTTACCCGTGATGACCACTGCGCGCACATCATCGTCGTCAGCGACACTGTTGAGCGCCTCGCCGACCTCGCCCATCAACTGGCTGTTCAGCGCGTTGAGTGCTTTCGGGCGGTTCAGGCGAATGAGCGCCGTGCCTTCTTCGGGTTGCTTTTCGAGCAGGATGAATT
>CAZTEZ010000357.1:0-3439 GCA_964611815.1 uncultured Bacteroidia bacterium
AGGCGGGCCCCATTCCGATCTCGACCGTCCGCCTGGCGATTCACCAGCGCGATGTGGGCGGCATCGTGCGCACAGACTCCATCGTCTTTCGCGGTGGGTTGCAGGATGAGCCCAGCGAGCGCCGCTGTTGCGATGATCTCACGTACTTCGTGATCGAAGAATTCCGGATGAGTTTTCCGCTCTCAAAAGTGCAGGGCGACCACACGCTGCCACCCGGGCGCAGCACGAACCGCAATTCAATCTTTTCGACGATTGCGCTGCGGTAAGCGTTCTGAAGCGCTTCCGGCAATTGCACAAACTTGTACAAAAAAGAGCGGCCCCAACTCTAGGGGCCGCTCTTCTCAACTAAAATCAACTAAAAAAACGCCGGTATTTGTAGCAGACAGCGTCTGCTGACATGATAACAAATGAGCCGTATTAGTGCTTCAGCAAGCGTTGCGAGTGGCGGTCGTGTTCGGTTTGCAGCTCAAGCAGATACAAACCAGCAGGCAGGTCGCCGACATCCAGTTGCTCGCCCGAGCGAATGGCGCGCGTTTGCAGCAATTGGCCTTTGGGGTCAAACAAGCGTACAGTCGCTTCGCTGGCCTCGAAGGTCAGCGTCACACTTTCGCCGACGGGGTTGGGGTAGAGGCCGAATTTGGGGGTGCTAACAGCGGTTTCCGGGCGGCCGATGGTCATCACGTTCGGAAAGCTGAAGCGCGTCCAGGCGGCATCCCAAAACTGAGTGCTGGGGTTAAACCCTAAGACCGTGTCGATCCCCTCAAAACGGAGGCTGTCTTTAAAGAGCGTGGCAGCGAAGACTTCAGTGGGTGACTTTACATGAATATCGAAAAAACTCTCGTCGCCAATGCCCTCTGTGCGAAAGCTATCGACGAGCGCCAGGTCTGACTTGTTCAGCTGCCAGATGAAGCCATCCAATCTGTATAGTTCTGGATCGCCAGGCGCAGAGAGATTTGCTGTTTCGACGGTAAAGGGCGCGGTGGGGTGCTCGTAGGTAGCTGGAAAGCTGGTGCGCGCTGTGATGAAGAGGTAATCGCCATACAGGTCCATCCCTGTGAAGGTGGACTCTCCTTCGCTATTGAACGCTACCGCCTGTTTCACGTTACTGAGGTCGTTGGCATCAATTTTCAATAGCGCACTATTATTTACGGAAGCACCGGCTTCAATGACATCTAAAGTGTCACCAGCGGCTAATAACAAGCGCGTATTTCCGTTAAAGCGAACATAAACATCCGAACCGTCGGTTAGGATTGAGGAGGAAGCCAGACGGTTTTTAGGTGCGCCACCAACAACAAACACGTGGTCAAAAGAGGCGATGCGCATAGGCGTACCGTCTGTGCCGATCTGCCAAAGGAAGTATGCCAAGAACGCTGTGGTTGGCGGATTTGGCAAACCGAAGATACTATCGCTGGTGTTATTGCTCTGTGCCTGATACTCCGTGTTATAATCCCCAAAAACGTAAATGGAGTTCGTGTTTTCATCGAAATGTACTGAATTCGGATAAACGTGCCCTGGAGTGAAGCCCGTAAAACCGCCTCCAGCAGAGTATGAGTACGTCGAGCTGTTGGTCGGCAAGAACCACATCAGGTGGCCATTGTCGCCATTGTACTTGGCCACAAAGCCAGGACGTGCCGGGGCGCCTTGTGGCAACGCATTGTCAGCGTCGTAGCGTAGCGTAGGATCGTTCAGCGGGTCGGGCTTGATGCTGTCCGTGAAATAGCTGGCGAGATACACATCGCCGTTGTTGTCGATCGTCAGGCCGCCGCGTGCATCAGCTAAAGTTTCGAGTGGGAAACCCCAGGCGAAGGTGCCGTCGCTGTTGTATTTGATCAAAAAGGTCGCATCATCTGGCCCGAGAGTTGGGATAGATAGCAAGTCGCGGTTGTCGGCAAAGGTTTCATTGGGTGCCATGTCAATGGTGCCTTCCTGTTGGGTCTGAATCGTCAAAAATACGTTGCCATTGTTGTCAGCTACCAACCCTCGTACATCATCTCTGCTGGAGGTGCCAAAGGAGTTCGTCCAGATGAGGTTGCCATCTTGGTCGTGTTTGGTCACAAAAGCATCGTAAGTGCCACCGAAAAAGTCGATTGTATTTTCGGTATCAAAGAATAAAGCGGAGGCCAGTGGACCTGTTGAGTAAAGGTTGTTGGCATCGTCGGTGACCATTAAAGCTGTCCAACTATGCCCAGAGTTTTGCGCGTGGCGAAACCACCTGTGCTCGGCGAGCTGCGCCACAGAAATGGCCGGCAGCACCACCGCGAGCATAAGAAGGGAGAAAGTAGTAGAAGTTCGCATGACAGAAATTGAAATAATGGGTTGGAGGATGTATCCTGTCTCTAATCTAGGGCCAAGCGTCTCTATCCTACTAGCTTATTCTTCGCCGTTTCATGAGTGGTCGGTTTGAGTTCATAAACGGTAAGCCAAATGTGTAACCTAGCCCAGACGATTGGCCTGAATCCTTCACTCGGAACACACGCGCTTCACGCGCGTCGGTTGCGCAATCTCTCGTACCTTTGCGTATGGCAGACCTGCCCTCAGACCTTCGGATTGTCATCCTCGCCGCGCCCTCGGGTGCCGGCAAAACCACTATTGCGCACGCCCTGATGGAAGCGCTGCCGCAGCTCATGTTCTCGATTTCGGCCACCACGCGCACCCAGCGCAAAGGCGAAACAGACGGCGAAGACTACTACTTCCTCACACAGACGGCTTTCGAGTCGGCGATTGCCAACGGCGATTTCGTGGAGTACGAGGAAGTGTACGAAGGGCGCTTCTACGGCACTTTGAAGACCGAGTTGCAGCGTATCCATGCCGATGGCGGCGTGCCGCTGTTCGATGTCGACGTGAAAGGCGCGCTGAATTTGAAGTCGCAGTTTGGCCCGCGGGCGCTGAACATCTTTATCGACCCACCCTCACTCGAAGAGCTGGAGCTGCGCCTGCGCAAACGCGGCACCGAGACCGAGCACGACCTCCAGCGGCGACTCGACCGTGCGCGCTTCGAGCTGTCGCAGGTGCATAAATTTGATGAGATTGTGCCCAACTACGACTTGGACAAAGCCGTGGGCGAAACCATCGCCGCCGTGAAAGCTTTTTTAGAAGCATGAGTCTGATAGAAGATACGCTTGGATTCGGCAATCCAAACACTAAACAGATGCACGTCGGCCTGTTCTTCGGATCGTTCAACCCCATTCACATCGGCCATCTCGTGATTGCCCAGAGCCTGCTGTTGGAAGCCAAGCTCGACCGGGTGTGGCTCGTCATTTCGCCGCAGAGCCCATTCAAACAAAAGAGCAACCTGCTGCCCGAAGTCGACCGCCTGCGCATGGCCGAGCTTGCCACCGAACACGTGCACCGCATTCAGCCGAGCAACATTGAGTTCACGCTGCCCAAACCTTCGTACACAATCGACACCCTCACGGAGCTGACGAAGCTGTACCCGGAC
>CAZTEZ010000358.1:0-3427 GCA_964611815.1 uncultured Bacteroidia bacterium
AGGCTTGTATGCGCAGCGGTAAAATCTCGGAAAAGGCTTTCGTTCTAATACGATAGCGCTCCTGCATCGCCTGGCGGTTGGTCAGTTGCTTGAAGATCATCGTGGCCATGCCGATGAGCAGCAGGCCGGGAATCAGAATCGCGAGTATGAGCGGTAGGGCTTCTTCGAGAGCTTGCATGAATGTATTTCAGGTTTATAGTCGAATTTACAAATCACAGCCCACGTGCGGGTGGGGGAGTGCGGAGAATTCAACAGGCTTATCCACAAATTCACTTTACATTTGTTGGCGCATCGCGTACTTTTGAAGCTTAGAACGACGTTTTTTCACGTGCGCCCATGGCCAGACGCAATCGAACCCCATTTACCTCAGCGCTGCTCACGATCACATTCGTGCTGTTTTTCGTCGGCTGCTTTGCGTTCATCGCCATCATGTTCGATGTCGTGCTCAGCCACGCCAAGAGCGAACTGGAGTACAAAATCACGCTAAAAGACCGCGTGACCGATGGCGAGGCCAACAAGCTTCTAAAGGAGTTTGCTACTAAGCCCTACGTCCTGGAAGCCCGTTATGTGAGCAAGGAAGAGGCCCTCGAGACGTTCTCGAAGGAAAACGACGAGGATTTCCAGCGCGAAATGATGGACGACATCAACCCGCTTCCCGCATCGATTAACCTCAAGCTCAAGCCCGAGTACATCTACCTGGACTCCCTGCGCACGATTACGAATCGCATCTTGATTCGCAACCGCGAGTTCCGCGATGTGGTCTACCCGATGAAGCTCATCCACGTCGTCGAGAAACGCGCGCGGGTCATCCGTCTGGGCGCAACGATTCTGGGCTTCCTCTTGCTGGGGGTATCCTTCTTGCTGATTGCGAACACCGTGCGCCTAGCCATTTTCTCGCAGCGTTTGGCCATCCGCTCACAGCAATTGGTGGGGGCCACCGCCGGCTACATCCGCAAGCCATTCCTGAGAATCGGCGTCATTCAAGGCGCAGTTGCAGGGGTGCTGTCCATCATTTTGCTGTTTTTGTTGGTGCGAGCGGCCAGCAGCCTGCTTTCTTCAGGCCTCGGTATTTCCCTGTCGTCAATTTTAGGTTCCTGGAGTGTTATCTTACTCTTCGTTTGCTTAATTTTGTTCGGCGTCGTTATCGGATTACTCAGTTCCTTTTACGCCGTGAATAAGTACCTGAACAAGAACCTCGATACAATTGCCTAAGTAGTGCCTAAGTCTCATGTCTGACCAGAACCCTTCAACCGACTCGCTGAATTTTGAAGACGAGCAATCGTCGAAGCATCCGGAGTACAATCCGGCGACGATCAACCAGTTTCAGCTGCCTTTCGGCAAGCAGAACTACCGCTACATGATCATCAGCCTGATCGTGCTGATACTGGGCTACTTCTTGCTCAGCTCCAATGAGTTTGTGGATGCCACCGAGTTCTCTGTGCCGCTGCACATCGCACCATTTGTGATTGCCGCTGGCTACATCGGGCTCATCTACGCCATCCTCTACAAACCCAAAAAGGCGTAACACGCCCGCTTAATCGGCGCCCCAGCGCGCCATTCGCTTATACATGAGCTGGTTAGAGGCCCTCATCATCGGCATACTGCAGGCGCTCACCGAGTTCCTGCCGGTCAGTAGCAGTGGGCACATCGAACTCGCCAAGGTCGTCCAAGATATCGAAAACGCCGACGATGCGAGCTTCTCCGTCGTCGTGCATGTCGCCACCGCCCTCAGCACGGTGGTCGTTTTTCGTAAGGACATCTGGAAGCTCATCCAATCGCTATTCGTAGGCGACGATTGGGACAGCCGACGATTCGTGCTGTTCATCATCCTGTCGATGATTCCCGTGGGAATCGTGGGCGTGTTTTTTAAGGATGAAGTCGAGCAACTGTTTACGGGCAATCTGATTCTGGTGGGGAGTATGCTGCTCGTCACTGCCATCTTGCTGATGATCACACGTTTTGTGGAGCACGGTCACCGCCAGCTGAACTGGTGGATCGCCATCGTGGTGGGGGTTGCGCAGGCTGTTGCCGTGCTGCCTGGCATCTCGCGCAGCGGCGCAACGATAGCTACGGCGCTTATACTGGGCGTGCCTCGCGAACAGGCGGCACGCTTTTCGTTTCTAATGGTCATCGCGCCTATCCTGGGTGCGGGCGTACTGGAAGCGAAGGACTTAGCCAGCGGCGAGGCTGAAATGCTGGGTATCACGCCACTCATCGTAGGCTTTTTGGCATCGTTTATCTTTGGGGTGTTGGCTTGCCAGTTGATGCTTCGGCTCGTGAAGAAGGGCAATTTGCATTGGTTTGCGTTTTATGTGCTGGCCGTCGGCCTCACGGCGCTGACAGTGGGGCTTATTACAGGTTAAAGCGCGCCGCAAAATCACCATCAATTGTGTCTCTACTGACAGATAACGAACTGACGGAAAGGCTCATTACGCCCGGAACACTTCAGTCCATTGACCCTTACGAGGGGGGGCTACTGTTACTCGACAAGCCGCTTGAATGGAGTTCGTTTCAGGCCGTCAAAAAGGTGCGCTTTCTGCTGCGCGAAGAGAAACGCAAGCTGAAAGTCGGCCATGCCGGCACGCTCGACCCGCTTGCCACCGGACTCTTGATTTTGTGCACGGGCAAGTTCACCAAGCAGTTGCAGCAACTGCAAGGCCGAGAGAAGACGTACCGCGCGCGCATCAAACTGGGTGCCACCACCGCCAGCTATGACTGCGAACAGCCCCAAGAAAACCAGCAGTCAACGGATCATCTGAGCAAACAGCAGATTCAGGCTGCGCTGGCGCAGTTCCGAGGCGAAATCGAGCAGTTGCCACCGATGTTCTCCGCACTCAAAGTCGATGGCCAGCGCGCGTACAAAGCCGCGCGAAAGGGCAGGGAGGTGGCGCTGAAACTTCGCCCGGTCGTAATACAACAGCTGGAACTCACTGACTATCAGTCGCCCGAAGACTTCGAACTGCTTATCCGCTGTAGCAAAGGCACGTATATTCGTAGCCTCGCGCGCGATTTGGGCGAAGCTTTGGGGGTGGGGGGCTACCTGAGTGGGCTGGTGCGCACACAAATCGGGCCGTTTTCTCTGGAGAATGCCTGGCAGATTCCTAATTTAGAGGCTCAAATTCGCAGTCACCAGTCCAACACCTAAGTGCAGGTATTCCACAGCCTTTCAGATTACCAACAGGGCCAAAAAACCGTGCTTACCATCGGCACGTTCGATGGGGTACACCTTGGCCACCAGCATATCCTCGACCAGGTGAAAAGTCGGGCGAAAAAGCTGGGCGGCGAGAGCCTGCTCATGACCTTCCACCCGCATCCGCGCAAGGTGCTTTCCGCTGATGGCGCACCGGACCTGCGCTTGCTGCAAACGCTTGATGAAAAGATCGCAACCCTAAAGTCCAATGGCCTCGACAAACTGCTCGTAATGCCA
>CAZTEZ010000359.1:0-3426 GCA_964611815.1 uncultured Bacteroidia bacterium
CGAAGAAAATGACCTCGTCGGGCTCAATTTGCTGCACCAGCTTGGGCGGTTCGTCGCCCCCCTCCAGGTAGATGATGAGCGGCAGCGTAGCGTTCGAGAGCACATCTTCGAGCTCGGCCAGGCGCACATCGTGCAGTACGAACTCTAGGTGCAGCTCGCTGCCCAATGCGCTGAGCTTGGGGATCAGCTCCTCGGCTGTGGGCGGCAGGGGTTCCAGGCCCGAGACCGTCGACTCGAAGCTATTCGGCGAATAGTCGATGCTCAGGTCTGCGGCGACCTGCTCAATAATGAGCTGCGGGTAGTTAATTGCGTTTTCCAAGCCGAAACGGGCGCTTTGCACTCAAAATGCGCCTCTAAGTTACGGTTCAAAACTTAAACACGGGTGTTAAAAGTTCACCTTTTCAGAATGATAGTAATACTATACCGTCATGTATCAGTCTGCCAATAAAAAAAGCGGCTCAAGATGAGCCGCTTGTGATTTTGCTTGAAAGTGGGCGTCAATGCGTGTTATTCAAATTCGATGATCAGCACTTCCAAAGCCGCCTCGTCGTCTTCAGGGCGCTTCATTTTGGATTGCCTGAGGTCGTCGTCCAAGTTGCGCTCGGCGGTAGTTGGCGCATAGCTGGTGCTGACTTTCGCATCACTGCTCATGCCAGGTGCAGCCGGTGTGTTGATCGACTCGACCATATACGCGAGCTTGCGTGCATACAGTGAATGTTCGTCTGCTTTGGCAAATTGGCCGCTTTCATGTAGCTGCACCGCATACATCTGATGGGTCAGCGCCTCGGCGTACAGGCCGGTGTACATCTCGTTGTCGAGCAGTTGCTGACGCGCCATTCTCAGCGCCAGATTCGTGCGGCGAATGGTGAGCGCAGCGTTATCGTAAGCAGAAAGCTCCATATTAGCCTTCCATTTCCGCGCCTGTATTTCCGGGCTCGAAACCAGCGTAAAGCCGAATGCGAATACAAGTATCGTGAGTGTAAATCGCTTCAAATTCATAAGGTAAGAGGGTTTAGAGGTGTGCATTGCCATAACACCATGCTACGGCAATTCGATTATTCTAAACCCACTTTTCTTCAATTTGAGCGATCAGTCCACGTCTGGCAGTTCTTCGTCGAGCGCAGCCTTGTCATCTTTAGGGATGTCCACGCCAGAACCCTCAAGGTCTTTGTCGAGCGATTCGTCCGTGGTACCAGCTTCATAGATTTCGTCTTGCGTGAACTCGATATCGCTGCTGGGCTTGCCCCCGCGGTTTTTGGCGATGGTCACGAATGCTAACCGACGCGCGCGAATCGAGTGGTTCTGCGCCTTACGATAAAAACCTCTTCGGTGCAGTACAATCGCATACCGCTGATGCGCGACGGCCCGACGCAAGTGGCCTGTATAGTTCTCATGGCGGCGCAAATGGCGCTTGCCTTTACGGATGGCAAGGTTGGTTCGGCGGATGGTCAGGCGCGAGTTTTCGCGCAATTGTGGGCGCGATTTGCGAACGGCCTTACGTCGTTTCACCGGGCGCTGGGCATCGGCCGTTTGGCCGCCCCAAAAGCTGAAGGCGAACACCCCTAGTAGTACGATAATGGAAAGTCGAGTTGCAGTCATGGCTGATTTGAAGTTAGCGTTGATACTTGCAACTGCTTATCAAATGCTATGCCAATTGGCCGGTTCGATGCTTCGCTACGTCTTCGCCATACATCAACCGCATGCCGTAGTCGATGCGGTTTTCGATGTCTAGCAAGCTGCCGCGGAAGGGCTGCGAGGTGAGCGTGGGCAGCAGCCAGCGTTCTGTGACACCGGGCTCGATGAGCTGCTTCTGAAACTGCTGTAGCTTGTTGTGGACACTGTCCATGCGTTCGTACAGCGGCTGCAGGCGGTGCTGCTCTTGCGTCAAGATCGCCCGATCCCAAGCGCGGGCGGCTTCACCTTTCAGCACCGGGCCGTCGAGCGCATCCTGCACCCGGGGGTAGGCATCCTGGAATACCGCCACATTGCCGGCTTTGATAAACTCGATGTGCGCCGGACTTAAGCCTGTGAGCGAACGCAACAGCCGGTACAACTGAATGGCCCGGCGGAACTCTATGCCCATATTCAGCGCGGTTTCAACCCAGCGCACTTCATCACCGCGTTTTTGCAGTGCGTGGTGCATCAGGCGATAGCCCTTCAGGCGGTCTTTAATGCGCTGAACACAAGGTCGTTCGACCAGCTGCGCGAAGGATTTATGTTGTAAGGTGGACAAGGGTGTTGGAGGGAGAGGGTGGACTGCTGTTGAGACAACAATTAATAAGTTCACATTTAAAGCCGTGGATTCCTAACCTCGGTGGCCAAAATTCATGCAGTAGCTACAGATTAAGGCTGAGTGTTTAAACCTAATACAAACTGTTAAACGTCGCCGATGTATGTCGCTACAAGTTGTGAACGCAGGAAACTTTGGCTATCTTGATGGCTTGAGTGTATCTGTGAAACGCACTCGCCCAACTCCGCAACCTTTTCACGTAACCTGACCAAAAACAACTCCGGATTCATGACGATTCTTATTGCTTTCATTGCCCACTGGTTCCTGTCGCTGTTCATGCACAGCTTCTTTTTGCACCGCTATGCAGCGCACCAGATGTTCATAATGAACAAGTTTTGGGAGAAGACCTTCTTTGTGCTGATGTGGATCACGCAAAACTCGTCTTTCCTATCGCCTCGCGCATACGCCATTTTGCACCGCATGCACCACGCCTACAGCGACACCGAGAAAGACCCGCACACCCCGACCATGTACCCCAACCCGCTCGTCATGATCTGGAAGACCCGCGAAACTTTCGTGGCGATCCAAGATGAGGAAGTAGAAATCGAAGAGAAATTCCGCGGTGGCTACCCGACCTGGGGCAAGGTCGAAGCCTTCATGGAATCGCCCGTGTCGCGCATCGGCTGGGGCCTGATTTTCATTGCTTTCTATGTCGCGTTTGCCACAGCCTGGTGGCAGTTCCTGCTCTTGCCGCTGCACTGGTTCATGAGCCCGCTGCACGGTTTGATCGTCAACTGGTTCGGCCACAAAACCGGCTACACCAACTTTGACAACAAAGACAACTCTAAAAATACTATGCCCGTCGACATTCTGATGCTCGGCGAGCTGTTCCAGAACAATCACCACTACCGCCCGCTGAACCCCAACTTTGGCGCCAAGTGGTATGAGATTGATCCGGTATACGCCGTGATGAAGCCGATGTCTTGGTTGGGCATCATCAAGTTCACGCGCTCGAAAGAGCAACGCAAACAGCACATCACCGCCGAGGAGTTTGCGTCGCGCACACTAGAGTTTCTGCATCAGGTGGAAGACAAGGTCGCGCCCAAGAAAAAGCCGGCCATGGGCTGAACCCCACCACGCGTGCTAAGAGCCGCTTAAAAGTTTAAGCCATGCCCTGAAGTGTGTAACTTCAGGGC
>CAZTEZ010000360.1:0-3417 GCA_964611815.1 uncultured Bacteroidia bacterium
GATTTTTCGGGATCTTTTTGGTGAATCTAGGGTCTGTTCGGGTGGCCCTACGAGTGTGATCACGGTGCGGTTCGCATCATAGCCGGGGTCGACGTGTAGCACGAATACTTCCGGTGTGTTCGCGATGGCCTCAGCGATACGAGCGATCTTGGTTCGGTCGCAACCCTCGCTGAAATTCGGTACGGCTTCGATTAAACGATCCATAGGCGGTCGGTTCAAGTTGCACCACAGTTTTTGTCGTTCCATTCTGCGGTGTAGCTTTGCAAAGATGCACAACAAATGGCCGTCTGCTCTGCTTTTACTGTGTGTTCTGCTGCTATCCGGCCACCTGCCCGTGCATAGCCAGAACGCTGCGCCGGTGGTGCTCTCGCAGCAGTTCAGCGTGGGTGGGGCGTTCAACAGCGAGCCGGTGCTGACCACCGACCACTCCGGCGGCTGTTTTGTGGTGTTCAAAAGCCGCCGCGGACGCGAAGGTTATGTCAACCTCTACTTCCAACACATTGACAGACAGGGCCGTCCGGTCTTGGGTGCCAATGGCGTGCCGGTCTGCCCCAGCGAGGCGAATCAGGCGCACACGAAGGTGCACTTTGACAGCCAGGCGGGCTTGTTTGTCATCTGGCAAGAAAAGCGCAGCGGTGAGCACAGCGACCTGTTCATGCAGCGCATCAACGAGCGTGGTGAACCGCTTTGGGCGATCGACGGCCTGCGCATCAGCCTCAGCGACCGTAACAAGCACAATCCGCACATCATCACCGATGGCAACAACGGGCTGTATGTGTTCTGGGAAGAAGAAGATCCGCTCCTGAAAACGCGTCGCATCGTGGGGCAGCACATCAGCGCCAGTGGTGAGCGCAGATGGAGCGACACCGGCCGTCAGCTCATCGCGCACAAAGGCCGACAGCAAAACGCGCACCCGGCCTGGGCACCGAATGGCAAGTTTGTTCTACTCTGGGAAGACTTCAGGGAACGTGCTGAGGGCGAGCTATTTGTGCAGAAATTTGACAGCACCGGGCGAGAGTTGTGGCGCAAAAACGGCTTGCCGTTGCGTCGAGCTGATGTCATCCGGCAGCGCCACCCGGTGGTGTATGGCGACGGCTTCGGCGGCTTGCTATGCGCATATGAAGGCGTTCGCGAAACGGGCGACCAGGCAATTCTCATGCTGCGCGTCACCCGCCACGGCGATTTGAGCTACCACCGTCTCGTGACGCTCACCTCCAGCGATCAGCGCCTGCCGCAGATTTACCAGAAGGGCAGCAAGGCCGTAGTTTTGTGGCAAGACGAAACCGAGACCCACTGGCAGCACCGCTTACAGCTGTTTGAGGTGCGCAGTGGCGAGCGTGTTTGGCCGGTCGGTGGCTTCACCATCAACCCCGAAGAACCACTCGCGGAGCGTCCGCAGCTGGCGTTTTCGTCTGTGTATGGTAGCATCGTGCTGGCCTGGCAGGTCGGGCAGGGGCGCAAGCGGCAGATACTCACGCAAAAAGTGACCGCCGATCGTGAGAAAGACTGGGGAGAATCACCGCTGCCAATTTTGTCCGAGAATGAAGACGTTTTCGATTTTACGCTCGTAGAAGACGAGCAGGGCGGCGCGTGGTACGTCTGGACGATCGTGCAGGGCGAGGGCACCCGCCTGATGTTCCAAGGTGTAGACCACCACGGCAAGCTGAAATTCCGCCAGCCGCGAGCGCTGCTGCAAGGCCAGCGTTCTGATAGCCCTTTGAAAATCAATAAGGTGATGACCGTGCCCACGCCTGACGGTGGCGCTTACCTGGCCTGGGAGGACAGCCGCAATGGCGCCGAGAATACGGATATTTTTGTGCAGCGACTGTACCCAACAGGCGAGCAGCTTTGGCAACAGGGCGGCATTGCCGTCGCCACCGCGCCTGGCGACCAGAGCGTGCCTAAGCTCATGCCCCGGCGCGATGGGGTGTTGGTGGCCTGGAACGACCGCCGCAACGCCACCGACGACAACCTATACATGCAGTTTCTGGACTGGAAAGGCACGTCGCAATGGACCACCGGCGGGAAAGCGCTCTGCACGGCGCGGCGCTCGCAATCGTCGCTGAAGTTTGTGCCGAGCTTTCAGGACACGGCCTTCGCGATTTGGACGGACACCCGCGCGCTCTATGCCTCTGGTTTTGACCTGTATATGCAGAAAATCACTCCGGATGGTATGGCCGTCTGGAACGACAACGGCAGCGCACTGACCAGCGCCCGGGGCTATCAGACGGCTGCCCAAATCGTGCCCCGTATAGACGGCGGATTCGTGGCCGCTTGGATGGACGAGCGGGAGGGTAAGTACAATATCTATCTGGCGGGGCGCAATCCGAAGGGTAAAAAGCTGCTTGGTGCGGTCGACGGCGCAATCTCGCCGGGCGATTTTCATCAGCGCTATCCCAAGCTGCTCAACCTGCCAAACGGCGGCATCGCCCTGGCCTGGGAAGACGACCGCCTGGGTCCACAGCAGACAAGTATTCACTTTCAGCAGTTTACGCCCAGCCTGCAGCGTGAACACCGGCTGGAGGGCTTGGTGATGCCCACGCTATCACCTGTGAGCGGTCGGCAGAGCGGTGTACAACTCTTGCAGCACCCGCAGGGTGGGGTGGCGGTGTGTTGGCTCGAGAAGTATCAGGGCAGCAATCACTTGGTTTATGCGCGAATTCAGGATGGACTGGTGTCATCGCCAGTGAGCCTACTCGACGGGCTGGAAGACTTTCAGCAGGTGCAGCTGCAAATCGCTGATGAACAGCTGTTTGTCGCATGGGAAGTGAAGTCGAGCTTCAAAGATCAGCCGGTAATTTTTTGGACCAAGATGGACCTCGATGCGCCATCAAAAGTGGTACACGAGCTGCTCTCGAAACCAAAAGGTGCTCAGCGCGAACCGCATTTCGTGAGTTTGCAAAACGATCGCCTTGGGGTGGTCTACTCCGAAACGGGTGCCGATGGCAATGATGTGCTGAAGCTCAAGTGGTTGCGACGCTAAATGCAATCTCATCGCTTCTTGAACAGGCGCGCGCGTATCTCGAGCCGCCCGTCCTGTATGGTCTCCAGTGTTTGCTCGAATTCCCGCAAGAGCGAATCGGTTTTGGTTGCTAAGGCCCGGTCTTGCGAGAGTTTACCAATGAGCGTCGTGGAGTCGTTCAGCGCCTTCGAGAACTGCTGTAATTCGCTCAGCATCAGGTTCGCGCGCATTGCTGTGGAGTCGAGCGTCGCAAGGGCCTGCTCAGCTTTTGGCAAGACAGGCTCGGCGTCATCCAAAAGGGCTGTCACTTGGGCTGCGGTTTGTTGCAGGCTGTCCATCAGGCTACCCGCTTGGGCGAACGTGCCATCCAGTTGGGCCAGCAGTTTGCGCTGCTCCACCTCCTGCAACACGCGATCGGTGCGCCCGGCGATACGCCTGAAATCGCTCACCACGGC
>CAZTEZ010000361.1:0-3394 GCA_964611815.1 uncultured Bacteroidia bacterium
GGTGGCGTATGAGATGAATTTGTGCGCCATATAGCCTGAGCCGGTTAAGATGAAGCCAAGCCCAAAACACATGATCCAATGCAAAGGCGTGAAGCGTCGCAGAATGAGCTGCGGAAACGCGAACGTCAGGATGAACATAAGCACCTGGGCTTCGTTCTCGCCTTGAAAGACGCTGTCTTCCAGGTCTGCGCGATCCGGAATAAGAAACATCACACCGGTGAATATGGCGGTGTAGATGCCGTAGGCGAGGTAGCGGGATTGGTCGCTTGTCAGGGCCATTACCGCTTTTTGAGCAACTTTAGCTTCCCCAACTTCCCAAAACGTTCGACCACCCAGCGGAAGGTCTCGAAGTAGAGCGTCACGTACAGCACCAGGCTCAGGAACCAGATGAAGCCGAAGTTGAACCACAGTGTCGGGATGTTGGCACCGAAAAGGTGCTTCTCGGGAACGTGGAGCTGGTCGCGGAAGTCCAGCGGCCCCTTTTGTGGGTTGGGCGACTGATAGACGGGGTCCATCATCTGCACAAAACGCGGGCCGTGGGGAATGATTTTCCGTTCGGCAGCCGAGTTCTTGACGAGCTCGTTCAGCGCCTCGTTGTCGTGGTGCATGCGCAGGCTGTCGACATCCACGCCGCTTTTCTTCAGCTCCAGCAGCTTAGCATCGTGCTCGGCCTTGCTGGCCTTGAAGGTCTTGCGGTACTGCCGCTCCAGCGCCTCCACCACCGTGAGCGCCTTAACGCCCAGCGAGGGGTTATACTGCTCAGGCGTTAGCGCTTTGACAAAACCGCCCCCACCCGTTTCGAAGCGCGAGAGCTCACTGGCGAGCTCAAAGCGAACCCGTTTCAGCGTGGTTTTTAAGTCCTTGCTATCACGACCTTCGTTTTTGAGCAGCTCTGTAGACGTGTTGATAGCGTTGCGCATTTCCGGCACCCAGAAGTAGAGTTTGTAGCGCGCCTGGCTACTCGTGCGGTCGATTTCGTAAAAATGCTTGTTGTAGGCGTTGGTTTTAAACTCATGCACGGCCAGGGCCTCGAACGCCCAGCGTGAGGTCATCAGCTCGCCGTAGACCGGCACGCGGTTGGGGTTGACGATCTCGGGGTTCAGGCGGTCAAAACGCACTATAGCCCCGCTGAGGATGATCTGCGGAATCAGCAGAATTGGCACCAGGATGTAGATGGTAACCGCGCTGTTGAAGGTCGCAGAGATATTGAGCCCCAGCATGTTTGCGAACACAGCCGTGGCGAATAGTATCAGCCAGTAGTCGGTCGCCAGTTCCCAGCTCAGCCCGAGTATGGGGTTGCCAATGACAACGAAGGTCGCCATCTGAATTGCCGAGATGATCATGAGAATGAACACCTTCGAGAGCAGATAGCTGCTGTCCGAAAGGTGCAGGAACTTCTCGCGTTTGCGGATTTTGCGGTCACGCAGAATCTCTTCGGCGCTGACCGTCAGCCCCAAAAACAGGGCGACGAGAATGGAGACGAAGATCCAGATCGGCAGGTTCTGGTTGTCGAACAGCGTGTATTTGCCGCCGTCGGTGGGGTCGTAGTAGCGCAGCACGTAGGCCAGCACAAACGCGAGGATGGGCGCCTCCAGGAAGTTGATGGCTAGATACGAGCTGTTCGATAGCTTGGCGAGGAAGTCGCGCTTGGTGAACACCGCAAACTGCTTGAACCAGTTGGCGATTTTGAGGTCAGACGTTGGCTGCTCGCTGGCCTCGTGCGCACCCTGGGCCGGTTTCTGATAGACCCGATAGCGTGCGTGCCACTCCTTGGCTTTAATCTTGCGCTCGGGCGTTTGCTCGCCGTACTCATCAACGACCCGCGTTTCGATGATGTTGAAGATCTGCTCGGGGTTCACGTTGCCACAGGACGGGCACTCGGCCTCCTCGGCGTTTACGTGATTGACTTGCTCCTTGAAGTACGTGACCGCCCCCAGCGGATTGCCATAGAAGATCTGGTAGCCCCCGTTGTCCATGATCACCAGCGAATCGAAGAGCTTGAAGATATCAGAGCTCGGCTGGTGGATGACCACAAAGATGAGCTTGCCCTGACGCGTCAGTTGGCGCAGGAGGTCCATCACGTTCTCCGAATCGCGCGAGGACAGCCCGCTCGTGGGCTCGTCAACGAACAGGATGGCCGGTTCACGGATAAGCTCCAGGGCAATGTTCAGGCGCTTGCGCTGGCCACCGGAGATCTTCTTGTCCATGGGCGAGCCCACACGCAGATGCTTGATTTCCAGCAGCCCTAGGTTCTCCAACGTTTGATCAACCAGCACTTCCAGCTCGGCCTCGGTTTTGTCGGCAAAACACAGCTGCGCGTTGAAGAACAGGTTCTGGTACACCGTCAACTCTTCGATCAGCAAATCGTCCTGAGAGACATACCCGATGATGCCCTTGAGCGCGTCGGGGTTCTGGTGCAGGTTGATGCCGTTAATTTCGACCGTGCCGTTGGTCGGGCGGTAGTTGCCCGTCAACACATTTACGAGCGTACTCTTGCCTGCCCCGGATGCACCCATCACGGCCACGAGTCGGCCCTCTTCTTCGGAAATACTGACCGAATTGAGCCCACGGTCGCCGGTCGGGAAAACGTACTCGACGTCCTGCACCTCGAATTGCAGCAGGTTGCTGCGGTGGGGTTTCAGGAAGCGCTCGATGAGTTCGCTGTAGTAGATGGGCTGCGAGCGAGGCTCGCGAATCACCGCCCCGCTGTGCAAGAGCTGGACTTCGTCTGGCTGCAACAGCTGGCCGTTGAGCAGCACCTCACCGTTTCCGTAATGGCGGATGAACAGCAGATTTCCAGTGGGAATGTAAAGCACCGCGATATAGCCGATCAGATGCTCGATGGGGTGATGAATGGCGTGCTCACTTTGCGGCTCTTGGCTGATAATCAGCAGCCTGCCACGCTCCAACTCACGGGCATCGCGGGTCGTGATAAACGCGTAGAGGTCGGCGTAGTCCGCATCGGGAATGCCAAAGCAGCGCGAGACAATGTTCAGGCCTTCTTGTTCGTCGAGGGTGATGGTATCGTCGGCCATCACGAGCTCAGCCAAACGCATGAGGATGAAGAACTTCTGCGGGGTCTTCAGCTCTTTGTTTACTGCCTTGGCCACGGTTTCCAACTCGTTGGCCTGGGGTGCCTGTTTGGCGTACTTATCAAAAACTTTGATGTACTGATGCGCCAGCTCAGCGGTCAACTGGCCCTCGAGGTAGCGCTTCACGACTTCGCGCTCCTCCAGCTCGATACCGTCTGCCCGCGCAATAACGGCGAACATGTGCATGAGGGTGTCGAGCAATAATTGGTTCATAAGGCTCAGCATCTAGGCCTGCCCTCCAAATTAGTTGAATTCCCAGAAATTAGTTGAACATTAACGCGTTTTTCGCGCGCCAGCAGTGC
>CAZTEZ010000362.1:0-3370 GCA_964611815.1 uncultured Bacteroidia bacterium
CATGCCGCACAACCCCGACCTCGCGGTCGAAATGTACGTGCGGGCCATGGACGTCCCGCTGTTGCAGCCGGGCACCGAAGTGCGCTTGCAGTTCGATGGCTGGCCCGCGCTGCAAGTTTCAGGCTGGCCCAACGTATCGGTTGGTACGTTCGGGGGCATCGTGCAGGTCATCGATTACGTGAACACCAAAGCGGGCTACTACCGCGTGCTCGTGGTGCCCGACCCCAACGACGAGGCGTGGCCCGAGCAGTTGCGCGTGGGCTCAGGTGTGTATGCTTGGGCGCTGCTTCAAGACGTGCCGCTGTGGTACGAAATCTGGCGACAACTCAACGGCTTCCCGCCAAGCTTAGAGGGCGTGCCGGATAACGGCCAGCTGCCAGGCACCGACGAAAAGCAGAAGTCGGCCACCGGCGAACTGAACAACGAAGAGTACCTGAAGAACAAGGACGTGCGCCCGGTGAATTGATCGCACCATTAGCGTACACAACAAAACATAAAACGGCGTCATCCCGAGCCTCGGCGAGGGACCTACACCAGTAGCCGCATGAGGTTATAAATGTAGGTCCCTCGCCGAGGCTCGGGATGACGCAAAGAACTTTTGCGATAGATCCTAGTACACGCGTACTGAGTAGTACGATCGTACTGCTTCCTCTCAGTTATTCGACACATCATCGTCCAGGCGATCTTCCTTGCCGTGTTGCGGCACTTTGGGGGCGCTGCGGCTGTCGCTGTCTTTTCCGCTGCCACTCTTCGATTCGCCCATCGTGATATCGTACTTGTCAATCAGCAGGTTATCGTAGTGGTCGGCGTAGTTGCCCACGCGGATGATCATCGCTTTGGCTTCCGATTTACTCATGTCGTCCACCTCGCGAATCGATTTGATCCACGCCCAGCCGTCGTACAGCGTGAAAGCGACGCCGAACAGGCGATCAGTGACGGTCAGGATTTCCTCGAAGAACTCTTCGCGCCGCTTCATCGGCACGGGCACGACAGGCGACATCACCTGGAAGTACGCCCGGCCCTCCTCTTCAATGTACCAGAGGTCCAGCCAGATACGGGCGCTGCCTTTGCGCATGTTCCATTGGCCGGGTTCGCCACGGCGGCAGGGTTTCGGGTCGACGCCAACATCAGAAATGGCGTTCTCGACGATTTTGAAAAGCGGTTCGAGGTTCAAGGGTCGTGGCTTTAGAATGAAGTGCTAATATAAGCAGCAGAGTGCGAATAAATTGATGACTCACTTAGGAAGCTGCCAATCAATGGGTTGCTGGCCATGCTGTTCGAGGTAAGCGTTGGCTTGCGAAAAGTGCTGCCCACCGAAAAACCCGCGGTGCGCCGACAGCGGCGAGGGGTGGGGGCTCATCAGAATCAGGTGCTTGTTCGGGTCGATGAGTTGCTCTTTGCTCTGCGCATCGCGCCCCCAGAGCAGAAACACCACGTGCTCTCGCGATTTCGACAGCGCGCGGATGGCCGCGTCGGTTAAGCGCTCCCAGCCTTTCCCGCGGTGCGAACCCGCTTGGCCTTCGCGCACCGTGAGGGTGGTATTGAGCAGCAGTACGCCTTGCTTGGCCCAGTACGTCAGCTCACCGTGCGAGGGGGGCTTGAAGCCCACGTCGTAGCTCAACTCTTTGAAAACGTTCAGCAAAGACGGTGGCGGTGGCACGCCCCGCTGCACCGAAAAGCACAGCCCGTGCGCCTGGCCGGGCCCGTGGTAGGGGTCCTGGCCGAGGATCACGACTTTCACTTGCTCGAAAGGCGTGAGGTCGAAGGCGTTGAAGATGAGCTTGCCGGGCGGATACACCCGCTGCGATTGGTACTCTTGGCGCACGAACTGTGTCAGTGCGTCGAAATAGGGCTGCTCGAACTCCTCGGCGAGGGCGGCTTTCCAGCCGAGCTCCATCTTTACGCTATCGGCTCCAGACATCTTTGCTCTTTTTGAAGTGTTAGTTTAGTGCGACTGTACTATTAACTGAATGTTAAGTCTAGTTCGGCTGTACTAATCGGGCAGCTCTTCGTCGCCCCACAGGCTCGCGTAGTTCAGCCCCATCTTGTAGTCGGTTCCCAGCAGCTCGGCAACGTGTCGGTCGATAGGCAGCGGCAGCAGCTCGGGCGAAAGCTCATCAAGCGCCACCCACTCAAAACCCAGGAACTCGTCGTCTTGTTCCAAGGGGCTGATGCCGGCGTCCTCGTCGCAATGCACGAGGTAGTAGAGGCTGATGATCTGGTCGCCTTTGCGGAAGTACGACGCCTGAAAAAACTCGGTGGTGTAATAATGCTGGTAGTCCAGCAGCTGCAGGCCGGTTTCCTCGTAAAACTCGCGCTGCAAGCCCTCGAGTACGCCTTCGCCGAGTTCCAGCCCGCCGCCGGGAAACTTCAGCAGCTCGTCGTATTGCTGGTGGGTCTCGCGCGAGAGCAAGATTTCGTCGCGGCTGTTGATCCAGATGCCATACACCCGGATGTTGAAGCGCACAAGTTCGTCGGTAGAGTTGGCCATCAGGCGCTGTAACGATAGCCGAGTAATTTGTCGCGGGTGCGGTCGGGCATCCACTTCGCTAGGAACTTCGCCGCCTTGGCGCCCTTGCCCACGGCATAGCGCGTTTTAGGTTTGCGGCTGGTGAGCGCATCGAGCACCGCATCGGCCACAACGTTGGGGTCAGCCCCGTTTTTCGCACCGTCGTTAGCGGTTTTCACCGCCAGCTCGATGAACTCACCATACAGCTCGAAAGCCTCCTTCGGGTATTGCTCCTCCATGCTCTTCGCGCGTTCTTTGCCCTTGTCCCAAATTGGCGTTTTGATTTGCCCGGGCTGCACGGCAATCACGTCGATGTCGAACTTCGACACCTCGACCCGCAGCGCATCCGTAATCGCCTCAAGCGCAAACTTGCTGGCAGAATAGGGCCCCAACACCGGTACAGAGAGCTTGCCAGAAATAGAGCTGATCATCACCACCCGGCCTTTCGTTTCGCGCAGCATCGGCAGGAACTGCTGCGTGACGGCCACCTGCCCGACGACGTTCACGTTCAGTTGCCAAGCCAGCTCATCGGGTTCGATGAACTCCAACGGGCCGGGCACCGCAATGCCGGCGTTGTTCACTAGCGCACCCAGGCCGGTGTCGCCAACGTGCTCTTCGATGGCGGTTCTGGCAGCTGCAATGGTGTCGGCTTTCGTGACGTCGATCATCACTGGGATGAGCTTGTCGGAGCCGACGGTTTTCAGCGCTTCGGCATCTTCGGCCTTGCGCACACCGGCGAACACTTGCCAGCCGGCGCGGTCCAGACGCAACGCACAAGTGCGGCCAATGCCAGTGCTGGCGCCAGTGATGAGTACGGTTTTAGGGTGCTGCATACGAGGTAGGTAGGGTTAAGAGGCTGCG
>CAZTEZ010000363.1:0-3354 GCA_964611815.1 uncultured Bacteroidia bacterium
GTGCTGGGTGTCGCGCCCGGCGGTCAGGCTGCGGTAGCTGCGCGTCAGGGTCAGCCCGCGCGGCGCTCCGGCGTTGCCGGTGGACAAATCGGTGTTGGCGTAGGTGAAGGAGCCGGTCGCCATGTCCACCGGGTCGCTGCCGTAGAAGTCCGGCGTGGAGTAGCTGGGCGGCGTAAAGTTTTGCAGGCCCGGAATCGACGAACTGGTGTAGTTGTAGGTGGGGTTGCTGAAGCTGCTGGAAACAATGGTTGGCGAGGACACGAAGCCGGGACTGGTGGAGAAGCCGCCGCTGTAGCCGCCGCTGATGATCATCCCCGCTTCAGAGGGGCTGCGGATGATCCAGCCTGAGCCATTCCAGATGCCGCCCTGGCTGACGTTGTAATTGCGCGGAAGGAACAGGGTCGCTCCGTCGGCAATGGCAGCATCGAGGTCTGTCAAGCTCGGGTAATTTTGCAGGTTGCCCCGCACTTTGTGGGAGCCGACATTCCAATTGGTCGAATCCGCCAGGTAGAGGCGCTGATTGCTGTTGGTGACGCTGTCGCGATTGGCCTGACGGATAATGTTGACCGTCGAGACCGCCGAATACCCCGGCTGCATCTGCTCGATGATGCCGTGCTCCAGGGCACTGGCAAAGAGCGAGCCGAGGTGAAAAACGTTGTCGAGGGATCCGTCGGAGGTAACCCCATCTCGGGGTTGAGTCGAGGCTTTGGCCAACCCAACATCGATGAAGAAACCTTGTTCTTGGCCGACTCGACCAACGAAGTACTGGACACGGTGGGCTACGTCGTTTTGATTGGCGAGAAGTTCAAAGGCTAGACGAGTCTGATAAAGCCATGTCAGGCCCATAACGTTGAGCAGTTCGCTGCGTACTTCGTGGTCATCATCTTCGAAAGTGCCGTCACCGAGCAGTTCTTGTAGGCATTCGGTGCGACGTTGGAGTAAACGTCCTGAGGGCGTATACCCATAGATGATAGAATAAACGAAGCTATCGGCGCGTTGGTAATCTTTGGTCTCGCTCGTAGAGCCCTGAGGGCCGGGAAGGCTGATCGTGAGGGTAAGGTCGAAAGTAGAGTTTACCGTTCCGGTGGGCCGGAAAATATTCTGCTCCGACAGTGCTTCAAACGCGCGATCACCGGCGACCACAATACTATCATCAAGGCGCAACTGAGCCTGACTTCCGCTGAAGGTCAGCGAGAGCTTGCGCCCATCAAATTTTGCAGCGTCGAAGGTGCAATCAAGGTTGCCGTTGTCGGAGCGAATCCGCAGGGTTGCGCGGTAGTTGGAAGGGATTTCTGTCCAGGTGAGGTTTGTGCCAAAATAGTCCTCGATGAGCACGAAGGCCTCGCTCAAATCGTCGATAGTGTTTTCAATGATTCGGCGTCCGCTAACAATCTCATTGATCGAAAGGTTTGGGTAAGTTTGCTCCAGCAGATCGAGCAATGCGCCCGCGCGGGTGGCAAGGTGCGTTTCGATACCCGATTCGCTGAGGTTGCGAACGTAGCCGGGGCCGGTGTTGCCGCCGATCGCTGCGAGCATGGCGCTACGGGTGTAGCCGCTCGCGGTCAGCAAGTCTTGCAGGCCCGGGATCGGCTCGTAGGTTTTGTAAGAAGGATCGAGGTTGAAGGTGCCCTGATCGATAGTCAGGCGCAGCCAAAGGTGGTCGAAAACGAAGGTTGCGCGCTGCGGCAAATAGGGCGACCACAAGGCCGGAGCCGCATTTCCTCGGGCAACGCCACTGGAGGATATGAAGCTGCCCCCGAAGGCGGCTTGTTTGGCGACCAAGTCGGAGGTAGTAGCTAAGTCTTCAGGTGTTACCCCTGGCGCTCCCGCGTAGTACTGCTCGACCGGCACCCCGTAGACCTCTTCGAAGGTTTGCCCTGGGAACGGTTCGTCGGCCATGCCAAACCAGCCTGAAACGTCATCATAATCGAGCTTCATGCCCCGCAGGCGGAACTGGAAGTTGGTCATCCCGGCGGCGAAGAGCAGGTCGGCCAACAGTGCGCACTGATCAAAGTCGTTGCCCGAGCCTTCGAGCAGCGTCAGTAGCGATCCTTTGCGCAGGCCGTGGTAGGGCTGGTAGTCAATGTGGTTGCGCACCCAGTTGAAAATCTCGATGGCGCGCCGGGCATCCGTGGACTGCCCCGTAATCGGATTGGCATCGGCCGCCGCGACGAGCGAATCCGCCAATTCGGCGATCTCGGGCGCGATATCACCTGATGCTGTAGCCGAGGCGCTGAAGGCCATCGGGCCGCTGTCAAGGGTCAGCAGTGAGGGCTCGACCGGCGATTCGTCAAGCGTGTCCTCTCCAATCGCTGCGACGGGAAAGGCGTCCAGCGGTGTGTTCTGCCAGAGCGGGTTACCCCCGTTCTGAGCGTTGGCGACGGTGGCAAGGGCCGTGAGGAGCAGCGTGGCTAAAAGGTGTTTCATGGGAGTTTGGCGTAAAAGGGTTAGGCGCTGCGGCGGCAGCGCAGGACGGTCAGCAGGGCGAGCAAGGCCCCGAGGAGAGCACCTGCGGCGGGTTCGGGAACCACGGGAATTTGCCCGGTGGTCGGGCTGGTACCGGCGGTGAAGTGCTGGAGGTCGGTCGTGCCGTCGCCATTGAAGTCAGTGGTCGCGTTCACGTCTTCAAAGGAGGTGACGCCATCGTTGGCTTTGAAGTCGATGATGTGCTGTTCGAACTCATCGCTCATGCCATCGGCGTCGCTGTCCTGCACGGTGCCGCTGAGGCTGCCCTCGTCGTCGTAACCGTAGGCCATTTCCGGCCCAAGGCCGTAGTCTGCGGCGAGAAGCCGACCGTTCTCATCATAGGTGTAGGTCTGCGCGACCAGCGTCGGCAGCGGAAGCAAGGTTGCCGCGGCAACCAGAAGGAGCGTGTGGCGGTGATTCATGGCGAGCGGAGTTTTGTTTTGGCCAGTCTCCAGAGGACTCGTTGCGCTTGTCAATGGATTTCCGTGTTACGTTTTCGTTACAACCATTAGATGATAATTTATTCCCACCTCGCTGACTTTAACCCACCCTTGGGTGAGGCACCCTAAAATATGACGCGCGGCGTCATTAAAAGAAAGCGCGGTAATTGGTATCATGTGGCTTTTGTTATGCCGTCAAATCGTCAGCCCGAGAAGAAAGATGCCATCGCCGTGGCACTCGGGAAAACGATTCAAAAGTACCGGTCCGGGCGAACGCTTACCCAGGAAGAAGCGGCGGAATTGGCGGAGATTTCCGATATGCAGTGGGGCCGCATCGAACGAGGTGAGAACTGCCCCAGTTTTGCCACGCTGCGGCGGATGTCCTCGGTCCTCATTTGAACGATGCTTGAGCTTCCGCGTTTTTCTTGTAGCGAGGATCAA
Organism: uncultured Bacteroidia bacterium; assembly: GCA_964611815.1. Lineage (GTDB taxonomy): Bacteria > Bacteroidota > Bacteroidia > J057 > CAZTEZ01 > CAZTEZ01. The sequence continues at coordinate 3,348 of CAZTEZ010000363.1, forward strand.
AAAGCCG
>CAZTEZ010000364.1:0-2573 GCA_964611815.1 uncultured Bacteroidia bacterium
CGAGCCGCTGAATGTCATCGAAGGACCGCTAATGGACGGCATGAACGTGGTGGGCGACCTGTTTGGCGCCGGCAAGATGTTTTTGCCGCAGGTGGTGAAGTCGGCCCGCGTGATGAAAAAGGCCGTCGGCCACCTCATTCCGTTTATGGAAGCGCGCAAGAAAGAGCTCGGCGATACCTCGGCAAAAGGCAAGGTGCTGCTCGCGACCGTGAAAGGCGACGTGCACGACATCGGCAAAAACATCGTCGGGGTTGTCATGGCCTGCAACAACTACGACATCGTCGACCTCGGGGTGATGGTGCCCACGAGCAAGATTTTGAACGAAGCTATTGAGCAGAAGGTCGACATCGTCGGGCTTTCGGGGCTTATTACGCCTTCGCTAGACGAGATGGTGGATGTGGCGAAAGAGATGGAGGCGCGCGGGATGAAGCTGCCACTGATCATCGGCGGCGCCACGACCAGCAAAATTCACACCGCCGTAAAAATCGAGCCCAAATACAGTGGCCCCGTCGTGCATGTACTGGACGCCTCGCGGTCGGTGCCCGTCGTCGGTCAGCTGCTGGGCAAAGGCACGAAAGACGACTTCGCCCGCGATGTACGCGAAGAGTACGCCCGTATGCGCGAAGATCACGCCAATCGCAAAGAAACCAAGACGTATATCTCGATAGCGGACGCAGAAAAAAACCGGAAAGTCGTCGAGTTCAACGCAGAGACTGTCGCCAAACCCAACCAGCTGGGCATTTACCAGCTCGATAAGTTTGCGCTCGAAGACCTCGTGGATTACATCGACTGGACACCTTTCTTCTCGACGTGGCAGATGAAAGGCAAGTACCCACGCATTTTCGACAGCAAGAAATACGGCACCGAAGCCAAGAAGCTCTTTGACGACGCGCAGAAGATGCTGCGTGAAATCATCGACGCGGGTGTGTTCAACGCCAAAGCGGTCTACGGGCTCTTCCCCGCCAACCGCAACGCTGACGACCAAATCGAGGTGTACTCCGTGAACAACGGCGGCAGCACCATCGCCAAGCTCTCGCATTTACGCCAGCAAACCGAGAAAGCGAAAAACGTGCCGAACTACTGCCTCACGGACTACATCGCCCCCAAAGACAGCGGCATCACGGATTACATCGGCGGGTTTGCTGTGGCGATTCATGGGGTCGACGAGTACGCGAAGACCTACGAGGAAAAAGGCGATGATTACAACGCCATTATGGTCAAATCGCTCGGCGACCGCTTCGCCGAGGCCTTTGCAGAGCGCCTGCACCAGCGCGTGCGCACCACCTACTGGGGGTACGCGCCCGACGAGGACCTCACGAACGAGGAGCTCATCAACGAGAACTACCGCGGCATCCGCCCCGCCCCGGGCTATCCCGCCTGCCCCGACCACACCGAAAAGCCGGTGCTTTGGGACCTGCTGGGCGTAGAAGAAAAGATTGGCCTGTCGCTCACGGAAAGCTATGCGATGTGGCCGGCGGCGGCCGTCAGCGGCTTTTACTTCGCACACCCCGAGGTGCGCTACTTCGGCGTCGGGCAAATCACAAAAGACCAGGTCGAACGCTACGCGAAGCTCAAAGAGATGCCCCTGGAGGTCGCCGAGCGCTGGCTTGCGCCCTCGCTCAACTACGACCCCGACGAGCAGAAGGTGCCGGTGGCGTGATGCTTAAACAACTTCGTAGTAGTTGTCATCCCGACTCCTTCGGCCTTGCTCAGGACAGGCTTCGCGGAGGGATCTATGCGAACTACGCCATGGCAATTACACGCATGGATCCCTCCGCGAAGCCTGTCCTGAGCAAGGCCGAAGGAGTCGGGATGACAGTCCCTGCGGGATTGTTTATTATAGCTGTCATTTCGAGCGAAGTCTTCGGAGCCGAGAAATCTATGCGAACTACGTCATGGCAATAACACGCATGGATTTCTCGGCTTCGCTCGAAATGACAGTCCCTTTGGGACTGTTATAAGAACTTATACTTAATAATATTTCCGCGGCGGCTCCAGAAATTCCATCAGCGGATTTACAGAACAAATCAAATTGATTTTCTTCTGCCGATTCCAACGCTTGATTTGCTTCTCGCGCAGGATGCCATCGCGGGCTTGATTATATTCTTCATAAAAAACCAGATAGTAGCAATGATACTTACCGGCATGCGATTTAGGGTTGCCACGCGCTTCGTAGTGCTCTTGTAATCGTTTTTCTAAATTGTTAGTAAAGCCAGTGTAAAAAGCACTACGTTCGGCATTGGTGGTGATATATACATAGTAGGTTTTCATGTATTGAAGTTATATTTTTGCTTGTCGTTTCAAGCCCTACGGCTGCGCTCAGGACAGGCTCCGTCGAATGGATCTATGCGCATGATTGCCATGTGGTAGCCCGCATGGATTTCTCGACAAGCTCGAAATGACAGTCCCCTTGGGACTTTTAGAAAACATCCTATTGTCATTTCGAGCGGAGCTTGCGGAGCCGAGAAATCTATGCGCATGATTGCTATGAGGTAGCCCGCATGGATTTCTCGGCTTCGCTCGAAATGACAGTCCCCTTGGGACTTTTAGAAAACATCCTATTGTCATTTCGA
>CAZTEZ010000364.1:2673-3351 GCA_964611815.1 uncultured Bacteroidia bacterium
GCATGATTGCTATGAGGTAGCCCGCATGGATTTCTCGGCTTCGCTCGAAATGACAAATGGCTTACCAGTCGTCGTCTTCAGAATGAATAGAAGTCTTCATTGCTTCAATCATCTCCTTCATGCGTTCGCTAACATCTTCTTTCAAACGTTTCCACCACTTGCCTTTAGGACAGTCTTTGGGTTTTTCATCGCGCAACCAACCACACTCAGCACCCGACTGGTCAGCTACTTTGAAATCTGTAAAAGTGTATCGATAACGAGCTGCCTTGCTCTCGACTTTTACCGTAAACATCACCAATAGCTTCAAATCCATGGGAATGTATGCTGCCCAATATCGAGCTTCTGCCTGCAGAAATCTTTTGCAAACGATTTCATGATTCACCGAGTCAATCATCTCCACCTGATTCTGAATCGTCGGGAAGTAGGTATTCAGCCAGTAATTGGCTTTGTGAAAGAGCTCATCCGCAGATGCGCCGGGCACGTCCACCACTTCCTAGTAGACAATCTTGCCGGTTTCGGGGTCAATGGGGAGGTCCTGGGCGTGGAGGCTGAGGCTGCTGCAGAGCAGCAGAACGAGAACAAAGAGCGTACGCATATCCATTCAATTGTGTTTGATACGAATATAAGAGACTGTCCAACATCTTAAATTAACCGCTGTGCAAGAATCTGCACCATCCT
>CAZTEZ010000365.1:0-3350 GCA_964611815.1 uncultured Bacteroidia bacterium
GGCCGCCGACCGCGCGCCCGAACTCGTTGAGCACGCGAACAATGGCCGGGTTTGGGAAGGTGAAATCAACCTGGCTGATGCCAATGGCGACGCAGTGTGGTTATCGGCGACGGTCTCACCCGTGCGCGACCGCAACGCGGAGGTCGAGAAGCTGATCGCCGTGATGACGAACATCAGCGAGCAAAAATCGCAGGCCGAAAAGCTGCGCGAAGCCCTGGCCCAAAGTAAGGCCCAAGCCATGGCCCTGGAAGAAGCCCGCGATAAAATGGCGGCTACGCAGCTGGAGCTGAAAGGCCAGATCAGCGCGCTGAACGAATCTGCAGTGGTTTCGGAGACGAACCTGAAGGGCGAGATCACAAAAGTGAATCGCCAATTCCTCGTGCTCTCAGGCTACGACGAGAGCGACCTGATTGGCAAAAATCACCGCATCCTCAAATCCGGCCACCAGCCCGATGCTATTTTCAACGACCTCTGGAAGACGATTTCGCACGGCAAGGTTTGGCACGGCGAGTTCAAAAACCGCGCGAAAGACGGCTCGATGTACTGGGTGGCAGCGACCATCGTGCCGGTGGTTGGCTCCGACGGCAAGCCCACGAAGTACATCGGCGTAAGCTTCGACATCACTGCCCAAAAGCTGCAGGAAGAGCAGATCAGCACTGCACTCGACATCTCGCACCAACAGGAGGCCGAACTCCGGCAAAGCGCCAAAGAACTGCAGGAAGCCCACGAAGAGATGCGTGCGACGCAGATCGAAATGCGCGGGCTGGTCGGCGCCCTCAACAATGCCGGCATCGTGGCCGAAACCGATGAAAAGGGCACCATCACGCACGTCAACGAGGCCTTCGTGCGCATTTCGGGCTATGAGAAAGAGGAGCTACTGGGCCAGAATCACCGCATCATGAAATCCGGTGAGCACAAACAGCAGTTTTTCACAAAGCTCTGGGAGGCGATTTCCAACGGGGATATCTGGCGTGGCACGTTCCGCAACAAAGCCAAAGATGGCAGCGATTTCTGGCTGAGCACCACCATTACGCCGGTGCTGGGCTTCGACGGTAAGCCCGTGAAGTACCTGGCCGTGAGCTTCGACATCAGTGGGCGCATGCGTCAGGCGAACGAAATTGAGAAGGCCCTGGCCAGTTCGCGCAAAACGGAAATACAGCTCGAAGAGCGCTCGCAGGAAATGAAAATGCGCGAGCAATATCTTCAGGAGGCGCTGGAGCAACTGGCTACTGAGCTCGACGAACTGCGGACGGCGCAAGATTTCAATCAAACGCTGCACACCTACGTGCCTGCCGCACTGCTGGTGCGCCCGATCAATGAGCTGGATGCGCTCAGCTACGCGTCGGAGCGCTTCTCCCAGCTCACCGGACTAGACAGCAGTGAGCTTACAAGCGCAGAAAGCGGCTATGCCGAGCACATCGCCCCCGAGGACCTGACCGCCGCCCGCGAGCGCGTTCAGAGCGCCTCACCCAATCAGCCCAACTATGAAGTCACTTACCGCCTGAACACCCCCAACGGGTCGCTCGAGCTGCTAGAGAAAGGTGAATGTGTATTCGACGACGCAGGGGCGCTGCACAGCGTCTATGCCTTTCTCTATCAGCCCCTGCACCAGGCGCAAAGCCAGGCGACGGCGGCACCCTCGGATTTCACCGAACGCCTTCTCAATACGCACGCCGCTGCACGTTTGGATGCTGAGGGGGGCATCGTGCAAGTCACTGACGCGTTGCAAAGCTTGCTTAACACCGACACCCCACCCGCTGACCTGGCGGCTCTTAGCGAGGCCCTTGAGATCAGCATGCCCGAACAAGCGCTGCAACACGCGCAATCAGATGGCTATTGGTCTGGCCTGATGCGGCCGGCCCACGAGAATCTGCCGCCGCTCACCGTGGAACTTTTCGGCAGCAACCAACAACAGGACGCAGAGTTGCTGCTGCTCGTCACCACCGACCCGGGTGTGCTCAAATCTGAGGGGGAGCTGAAGCGCGCGGAAGAAATCAGCCAGTCAGTATCTCAGCTTGGCAACGAGGTGAAGCAATACGAGGCTGAACTTGACGCCATGGAAGCACAGTTCTTTGACCTTCAGGTATTTCTGGATCAGGAAATCAAAAACCTGGTGCGCTTTTACCGCGAGCAGCTGGATGCCAAAGACGCCGAAATCGAGCGTATCCGCCGAAATTGACCAGTGCCAATCGTCATCGCCCTCAAATTGTGCGCATCATGCAGGTAGTTTTCGGGAACTGGAATACGCCGTATTTCGCTAACTTGTGGCTGGAAGTTGCGCGCCAGCTGCACGTCACTTGCCTTTCCTTTCTTTTTTTCTGCCCCCGACAGAAGATGTACAACACCACCAGCGAAAAAGATATCGAAGTCGAACTCCAGGACCTCAAAAAGCTATCGGACGCCATCCTCACTAAGTATGGCTACGACTTCAGCAACTACGCCATGTCGTCGTTCAAACGGCGCGTGATTATGGTGCTCAAAAAACACGGCGTCAAAACCGTGGAGGCACTGACGCACAAGCTGCTGTTCAACCCGGCTTTTTTCGACCAGTTCATTCTCGACATCACGGTGAATACCACCGAGATGTTCCGCGACCCCAGCTTCTGGCGCGTCCTGCGCGAGAAAGTGCTGCCCGTGCTCAACAACCGTCCGGAATTCAACATCTGGCACTGCGCATGTTCGAGTGGAGAAGAAGTGCTCTCGCTGGCGATTATGTTGAAAGAAGAAGGCATGCTTGATCGCGCGAAAGTCTACGCCACGGACATCAACTCGCAGGTAATGGATGTCGCCAAACAAGCGCGCTATCCCATTCGCAACCTCGAGATTTCGCAGAATAACTACAACGAAACGAACCCAAAAGCACAGTTGAGCGACTACTACAAGATCGTGGACAACGACTTACAGTTCGACCAGTCGCTGATCGAGAAAGTGAAGTTCAAACACCATGACCTGGCTGTTGACTATCACTTTTTCAAATTCGATCTCATTCTGTGTCGTAACGTCCTGATTTACTTTAATCAAGACCTCCAGAACCGGGTCTTCGAGCTGCTGCACAACAGCATGTTCCTGAACGGTTTTTTGGCACTGGGCGCCAAGGAATCGCTCATTTGGTGTAAAATTGCCGACAAGTTCGAGACCTTCGATGAAGGCGAGAAGATGTACAAGAAGTCAAAGCTCTGATTCTGCACTGAGTCCCCTACCCGTCAACCCATTTCACCTCTCAAGCACCTCCCCAAACGCCCACCGACGCTATGTCTGAACACGCCCCTGTGCTGAACCCACACGATTACGATGTGCTGCTTATTGGTGGCTCTGCAGGCAGTTTTTCGATTGTAAATCAGCTGCTCGCT
>CAZTEZ010000366.1:0-3350 GCA_964611815.1 uncultured Bacteroidia bacterium
TCGTAGAACAGCTGGATGTCCGACTCCGGGTCGGGGCGATAGAAGCGGATGTTGCCCAGCAGGCCAATACTAAGGCGCTCGGCGTGTTTGAAAGCGTTGCGTTTGTTGAGGTTGATCGACGCACCCACGCCCGGCAGGTTGTTGCTCAACCGAATATCTTCCGACTGGAAAGCCTCCAGACCGATATCGAAGCTGTAACGCTTCATCAGCCGCAACTCGATTTTCAGTCGCAGCTTGTTGTTGGTGGTGTCCATGCGTTCGTAGCGCATCACCGCCCGGTTGAAAATGCCCAGCTCACGCAATCGGCGCTGGGTGGCAATCGACTTCTGGCGGTCATACAGACTGCCGACTTTCACCTTCAGCTGCTCTTCAACGGTGTTCAGGCTCAGAATCTCGAGCACCCGTGGCGGCACCCGGAAGTGCACCTTTTGGTTGTCGCCGAAGATCTTTTCCGAGATGCCGAAATACTCGCGCTCTTCTGGCGACAGGTTCTCGGCTTTCAGAAGCATCAACTCGGCGGTGTCGGCGGTGCTCTGTATGATCTGCACGTCGATTTCTTCCACGATGAACTTCTCGATCGAATCGGGCAACTGCACGTACAGGTTGATGTACACCGTGGAATCTTCGTCGAAATTACCGCAGCCACCCCTAGGGCCGGTCTGGTTTACGCTGGTGTCGATGATATAGCTGACCGAGTTGGCGCTGAACGTGTAGTAGCCGTTGTCGCGAAAGGCCTTCGCCAGGCGCTCGCGCTCTTCGGTCAGGTTCGACTCGTTGTAGCGGTCGCAGGTTTTGAGCAGGCTACGCGTGGCTGAGACTTTCTTGGCCAACAGGCGCACGTCTTTGTCTTTGCTCATGTATTTGACGAGCTGGTAGCGATACGCCGGGCCTTCGTCGACGTGAAATTCCACCTTCGCCTTGCGCGGGTTGAGCCAGCCGGGGTGCACCTCCCAGCGGGCGTTGGCATGGAAGTAGCCCTCCGAGAAATACGTGCTTTCGATGTTCTTGGCGTCCTGGTCGAGCTGCGGTGGGTTCACGAGCTCCGGGGATTCGCCGACAGTTTCTTTGAGCCACTCCGAGGCCGAATACATGATGCTGCTGTCTTTGTCGAGCTTCAGGTACACTTTCTTCAGGAAGCTGGAATCGCGCAACACCGCTTCGCCCAATGTCCAGGCGTGCAGGTAGATTTTGGGCCAAACGACACGGCGGTTGGCCTTGGTTTTGATGCTGGCTGCCAGCTCGCTTTTATCGACTGAGATGTCGCCCTCAAACCCGGGTGAAGAGCGCACCAGATAGTCGCCCTCCTCCACGTAGCGCGTCGCGCTGCAGCTCTGTAGCAGCGCCACCAGTGGCAGGCACAGCAGCAAAAGCCGTAGGGTGGAGTAGCGATGGAGCGGGGCGGTGTGCATGCGGCATGAAACTAACACCCCCGCTTGTGTGTGGCAAGCAAAATCGCCGGCAAGGCTTCACACTACCGGTTATTCCGGCAGATCAGGCGAGTACGGGCTCGCGCTGATTGTGCGCTTCGATTTCCGATTTCACTTTGTCCATCAGCCATTGTGGGGTGCTGGTGGCCCCACAGATGCCCACACTTTCGGCGCCCTCGAGCCAGCTGTAGTCCAGCTCGTCGAGCGTGCTGATGAAGTGCGTGCGCGGGTTCACGTCTTTGCAAACACCGCAAAGCACCTTGCCGTTCGAGCTTTTCTTGCCGGCCACGAAAACAATCACGTCGTGCTCGGCGGCGAATTTCGTCAGTTGCGGCTCGCGGTTCGAGACCTGCCGGCAGATGGTGTCGTTCGCCTTGATTTCCGCCCCACGATCAATCAGCTTTTCCTGCAGGTCGTAGAACTTCTTGGTGCTCTTGGTCGTCTGCGAAAACAGCTGAATGGGCTTCGAGAAGTCGATTTTGTCAAGGTCCTCGTCGGTCATCACCACGATGGCCTCTTTGTTGGTCTGGCCGATCAGGCCGTTGACTTCCGCGTGGCCGTGCTTACCGAAAATCACGATCTGCGTCTCGTCGTCTTCCCAGGCTTTGCGCACGCGGTTTTGCAGCTTGAGCACCACGGGGCAGCTCGCATCAATGAGCCGGATGTTGTTCTTGATGGCCGTCTGGTAGGTGCTGGGTGGTTCGCCGTGCGCACGGATGAGCACGGTGGTGTCGCGCAAGTTTTCGAGGTCCTCGTGCGTGATGCTCGTGAGGCCCTTGTTAGCCAGGCGCTCGACCTCCATGTCGTTGTGCACGATATCGCCGAGCACATACAGCTCGCCGGTCTCGTCGAGGAAGTCTTCCGCCATTTCGATGGCATAGACCACTCCAAAACAAAATCCTGAATTTTCGTCTACGACTACACGCATGGGTCTGGGGTGTTTTTAGCACTCGTATAACGTCGCTTGGCGGGATTAAGTGCTTTAAATTTAGCGAAAAGCTGGAAACTGAAGCCCCTCACTGCGCGCCCAACTCCCGCAGCGCCTGCCGCGCTTCCGAGAAGCCCGGCCGCAGTACCAGTGCCCGGCGATAGTGCCGGGTGGCCTGCGCGCGGTCGTCGTAGTACTCGTAGAGCGAGCCGAGCATGAACTGCGTGCGGTGGTCGCGCGGGTCGTGCTGGGCGGCCAGCTTGAAATCGGCCAGCGCGTTGTCGTATTGCCCCTTTTCGAACTGCACATACCCCCGCCCGTAGAGCGCCTTCGCGAAATCCGGGTCGCTGGCGATGGCCGAGTTGTAGCTGTTCAGCGCGGCGTTCAGGTGGCGCTCAGCCTGAGCGCTGCCGGCGGCTTTGGCCTGCTGGTACTTTCGGAAATATACCTGCCCGAGGTTGTAGTGCCCCAGCGGGTGGCGCGGGGTGAGCGAGAAAATGCGGTCATTGTAGCTCACAGCCTTGTCCGGCTCGCCGAGGTCGAAGAAGTGCAGCTCGAAGAGCTCGCTCAGCACCTTCGTGTTCAGCGAGTCGCTGGTCAGCGCCTGTTCGAGCAGCGGCTTGGCCTCCATTGGGTGCTTGGCACGGCGCAGGGTGTGCGCCTTGCCGAGCAGGTAAATCGCCGAATCGGGCGCGTATTCGAGCGCTTGGTTGTGCCGCTTCATTGCTGTGGTGTAGTCACCGCGCATCGAGGCGAGGGTGGCCAGCTGGTGATAGGGCTCGGGGTTCTCGCTTTCGAGTTGTACGGCCCGCAACAGCACGTTTTCGGCGAGCGTGTCTTTGGCGGTGGCGTAATAGAAAAAGCCCAGCAGCTCGGGGTAGGTGGGGTTCAGGCTGTCGAGCTGCATCGAGCGCACGGCATCTTTGATGGCGCTGACACTGTCGCCGAGCGTCCATTGCAACTGCGCGCGCTGGTAGTAGAGGTTGGGCTCGTCG
>CAZTEZ010000367.1:0-3348 GCA_964611815.1 uncultured Bacteroidia bacterium
CGCTTTGCCCGCCTCAAAACGCTCATGCCGCTGCTACTGGATGACTACACGCGGCACACGGTCGGCGGCACACGGGTGTACGTTTTGGAAAAATGACTTTCGCAGCTATCAAAAAAAGACGTATTATTGAATATGCGTCTTCTGAATCGAATGTTGCTGCTGGGGTGTGTGCTGCTGCCTGTTGTGGGGTTTTCGCAACTGGAGTTGGAGGCTACGGGGTATTTAAATTACCCGCTGCCGCATTCAGATGTCTTTGGCAGCAATGCAGAAACTACATTCCCATTGCCGGGCTTGGGTTTTGAATCGCGATATGGTTTTGACAAAGGCAAGCGAGCTGTCTTTCATATTGGCGCGAGCTATGTAGCGTATTCAGGCTACTACAGGCGGGAGGGGCAAGCTGCAGTACCCGACCCGGCTTTCGGCGGCAATGACCGTATTAGCTTAAACGTCAAGCCTTTCTTGCAAACGTTTGGCATCAACCTTGGCTTTCGCTTTAAATTGGGTTCTGATAAAATTCAGGCTATCTTTTTTCAAACGGGTTTTCACCCAGTTTTTCGAACGCGTGTGTTTTCAAATATCAAAGGTGAAAACGGTTGGGTAGGATTCAGAGATACTGGTGCCTTTTGGATATTCGATGATTTAGGGGGGAATGAGGGTATGTTTTTCTTACCGGCGAATTTTGGCTTGCACATGCCAATCGGTAAGTCATCGAAATGGATAGCGGCACCGGCGTTGCTTTACGCTTTCATGGGCGATTTGAATGACAACAACACAGCTTTTTTATACGGTTCCCATCCGCATTTTCTCAGCTCGGCTGCGGCTTCATCTGGCGCAAGTAACAGACTATGAAACACTTACTTCTAATCTTGCTAATCGTCTTGAGCGCTTCTCCGCTGCACGCGCAACTGGAGCTGGAGGCGGAGGGGAACTTAACGTTTATTCTCGATCAGAACAGTTTTGTGATCTCGGATGACGCGCGGTTTTATCCTATGCCCGGCCTGGGCATCGGCGGTCGCTATATGTTCCCGGGGGATCGCAGGCTCAAATTCGGGTTAGGACTCAAGTACGTGGGCTTGGGGAGCGGCATAAGAAACGAACTGATTTTTACAGATGATAATGGACAGGAAGTCGATCATGACGCATACGTGAGATGGTTTTTTTACGACAACTCCGTCGGCCCGACGCTAAATTTGACGTATGAAGTCGCTTTGGGGCCCGTGCACCAACTCGGCTTTTCGACCGGGTTTTTGGCTTTCACCTCCATAAGGCTTTGGGAAAAATCAAGAACACCCTGGACTGGAGAAACCAGAAATAGCAGCCAGGAATGGTATTTCAATACGCAGTGGTCTTTTGATTTCGCGTATATCATGCCCTTCGAAGCCAGCATGCGTATGCCTTTAGGCGAACACTGGATGCTGGCACCTAAACTCACTTATATTCATAAAGCGGCTATTGGTGGTTCACTTGGTGGTGTGCAGGCCTACCGACACCGACTGGCGCTCGGCTGCGGCTTCATCTGGCGCAAATAATCTCCATCTCCGCCAGCGCCCCAAGAAAAGACAATACCCCCAGCCGCCGAGCGTTAGCCAAAGCGTGTAATTTTGCGACGCAGCCAACCGCTGTGACTCTACTCGCAACTCTGCTACTCGAACCGTTGCCGTGAAACTGCTGCCGCTACTCATCTGCTTCAGCCTGATCGCCCTGCCTGTTTGCGCCCAAACAGACAGCACCGGCGTGCCTGGACCCGCTGGCAGTGCCGACAGCACCTTCAAATTCAGCGGCATGGTGCTCGACAACGAAACCGGCGAAGAGATGCAGTTTATCGAGCTGGTGTTCGATTCGCTGCAAACCGGCACGCGCACCAACACGCTGGGCGTGTTCAGCATCCAACTGCCGCCCGGCACGCATGTGTTTCGCATCGAGGCGCTGGGCTACGAGAAGTACCGCGACACCGTGGTCGTGGACCCCGCCAACCCGCCCGAGCGCAAGATGATCATGCTGCCGCCCAAGAGCCACGAAATCGAGGGCGTGGAAATCAAGTACGTGAACCCGGCGATCCGGATCATGAAGCTGGCCATCAAGCACCGCAAAGACAACCGCCTGCAGGGGCTCGACAGCTATGCGCTGAAGCGCTACGCGAAAACGGCGCTGTTTTTCGACAACGTGTCCGAGAAAAACATGAACAGCCTGCTCTTGCGCTCGAGCAAAGACTTCGTCGAGAAAAACAAAGGCGATTCGGCGCTGTACGGCGAGGATGGCACCATGGAGCTGATGATGTTCATGAGCGAGCAGATCAGCAAAGAGTACTACCGCGCGCCCAACGACAACAAGCAGTTCATCATCGCAGAGCAGAACCGTGGCATCGACAACCTGCAACTGGGGGAGGTCACCCGCCTGATGATGACCGCCAGCATCTATGACCCGGTGATGAATTTGCTCGACAAGCAGTTCATCTCTCCGCTGAACCCCACGGCCTTCCTCAGCTACAAATTCGCGAAAATGGGCCAGGAAGTGTCGGGGAAAGACACGACCTTCAAAATCGAGCTGCGACCCCGCAACAAATACGACTACAGCTTCACGGGCTATATTTGGGTGGAAAACAAGACCTGGGCCGTCACGAAAGTCGACATCGAGACGTTCAAAAACACGGACTTCAACTTCGTAGAACAGATCGGCATCGAGCAGGCCTTCGACACCCTCAACAGCCACTGGGTGCCGACGATGCGCCTGGTGAAGGTCGATTTCAAAAACAACGAGACCCGCACCGGGCTGGCCGGGCGCGCCGTGGAGTACATCTACGATTATCGCATCGACACGAGCTTCCCGGATAAATTTTTCCGGGGGTTGGAGGTCGAAATCGCCAAAGGCGCCGAGACCCGCGACAGCGCCTACTGGGACAGCATTCGGGCTGTGGAGCTCTCGGACAAGGAGCAGTTGGGCTACGCGCTGATTGAATCGAACCAGAAAAAGCTGTTCTGGAAAGTCTTCAACGGCCTCACGGAGCTCTTCAGCACCGGTGGCAAACGCGTGGGCAAGCGCGACCAGTTCGTCATCGGGCCCTACGGGCAGCTCATCGGCTTCAACCCCGTGGAAGGCTGGCGCTCGTATTTCGGCCTCTGGAGCCACCCCACCATGCACCCGCGTTGGGATTTCCGCACCGAAGTCGGCTACGGCTTTGGCGACCGGCGCTGGAAGTACCTGGGCGAGCTGACCTACGTGCCGTCCTTCTCGCCGCGCATCGAGCTCTCGGCCTACCACGCGTATGGCGTCGAACAGGCGGGCTATGCGGCCTACGAAACAGACGGCGGAACGGGCGCAGCGCAAACGGTGCTCATGCGCATCCCGTTT
>CAZTEZ010000368.1:0-3337 GCA_964611815.1 uncultured Bacteroidia bacterium
GGGCTCCCGAGGACTTACTCTCAACCAAACCCGCGCCAAAAGAGCCGGGCTTGTCCGGGGTATATGCCTTTTGGACCTCGATGCCCTGCAGAACGCCGGTTGGAAACAGGTCTAGCCCGGGTTAGCATCCGACAAAGCGTTTCTTGTTTGGCTTGATGTCGCTGCCATCTGAGCTCACGACCGTGATCTGGCCTTTGAAAACACCTTTCGGCGGCGCAGCATGCTCACCAACGACAGAACAACACACCAACCGGGCAGGCCGCCAACTTGTGAGCAAGACGTCGACGTGACCGTTAGGCCTGACGAGTCTAACTGGCCTTCTTCGTTTGCCTCTGCATCCATATCCGGTTCCGGATTGGCTGCGATTTCCGGTTTGGGTTCGGCTTCGAGCTCCGGTTTGGGCTCGGCTTCGAGCCCTGGTACGGGCTCAGGATCCGGATCCGCCTGCGCTCCAGGCTCATTCTCGCCTGTGGGATCTTCCATTGAATTGGGGTCGGTATCCAACACGGGTTCCTGCGCAGAAGCCCCCACCACATCGGGCAGGACCACCGACAACGGCATTTCGACGTCAGGCGCGTCGAGAGGAACGTACTTCCCCTCGAGCTCGACGAGCTTGATTTCAAAGTCAGAAACGCCTGGATAAAGGAGGCTGATGAGCGGGCTGATCGGGATGCTGCGAGATGAGTTGTCGCCGTCTTCCCAAAAGAGGGCTCCCGTGATCGGCGCCACATCGAGCGAATTGTTCTTAGGCGCGAGCTGGTACTGCGTCAGCAGGTAACCATCTGACCCACCGTCCCGCACAACCTCCGCGCTCCATTGCTGCTGGTCGGCAAGCAGGGTCAACTGTGTATCCACGAACGCGGGTAAGCCGCTTTCGCCTGCCACCGGCCAAATTTGCACATCGTCGATGAAATAGTCTTCGGCTCGGTCGGTAATGAATTCGAGCCGGCTTTCACTCAAATATCCCGGAAAATCCGTGGTGAATTCACCCGTAAAAACCTGCCAGTCAGCATCGATTTGAGAATCAGCCACTACTTGAAAGATCATCTCACCCGAGACCGTGTGGGCCAACCGAATTTTGAAGGTATCCGGGTCGGCGTTTGACGCGGTTCTGGCAGCAACGCGAAACGAGTAGGTCGTATTGTTGTCTAATGCGAGCAGCTGCTTGACGCCTTTGAATGGCCCGCCGCGGTTCTTGACCTCTGCGCTGTAGGCGCCTTCGTAACTGTTCGCGTCTTTCGCGTCGATGTCGGCACCCACGGTAAACCAAGGCACAGACTGACCGACCTCAAAACTGCCGTTCTTCACGAAACCGCTCGCGGGATCGATACCGCGGTCTCGCCTCAGGGTCGTCAGCTCCTTCACCGTTCGGTACGCCTGCGCAAACGCAAAGTGATCGACGAGCTTGGCGTTACTCAATGAGGAATTCGCGGTGACCTGTGGCCGCGGATCTGCGCCGGTCAGCATCGTAAAGAAACTGACGGCAAGCGCCTGATACATGGTCGCACTCGGATGCACCCAGTCGGCCTGCAGGTCGATAAATAATGGCTGAGCGTTTCTGTTCAACGTGTAGTGGAACCGACGCTCATCGATAAAGCGGCCCCACAAGCCCGCGATTGGCGACGCGAAAAAGCGCTCGTCAAAACCCGCAAGACCCGCCGTGCGCGTATAGAAGTTGTTGATGCGTTGCAGTGTGAAGAAACCCGCAGATTTTTTGTCGAGGTTGGGTTCATTGCCAATGTCCTTGAGGTACTGACCAAAATCGCTCGGCCGGACGCTCGTTAGGCACATTCGGTTAAATGATTGCAGATTGTGTTTGGCGTTGAGCTGCTGACAGTAGTTGTAAAGGTTGTAACCCGGGTACTCCACAGACGCGCCTATCTCAATCTCAGCGCCAAGACCGTTGGCATCCGCTTCAGAGGGTGATTGTTTCTTCACGTGGCTGCCTTGAAAAGCCGTGAAATGATTCCTGAGGAGCGGGTCTAGACGAGACGGATACAACCCGATGCTGTTGGAAAACCCGTAGGACTTCATGTTGATGGTAAACCCGGGGTCGCTGTTGGGGTAGGGGACGCTTAGCTCGTCCGTCAACCGGTGTGCCGACAAGCCGTGCGCCACCTGCGGGTACAGCGTATAGCGCGGAGTCGTTTGTTGCGCCGACCACACCTCGTCGAGCAAATCTGAGGCGAATCCGATGTTTTCCGCACTGAATCCGGGCAACGTGTCCGACGGATCCAATATCGGCGTTCTACCCACCAGCGCATAAAATAGAGTCACTGCGGCAATCTCCAGCGACAGATCATCAGCCTGCTGCCCGGAGTACAAATCTGCTGGCCCCAGGCCGTCAGCCTCTCGAACCGCTCGCCACACGAGCCCAACAGGTGCGACGTACGCGTTGAATTCATCGGCGAGGCGATATGTTCGCCGTGCAGGGACATCAAAAACGTAGTCGGGGTAATCCGTCGCGATGTCGATCACGTTGGGGTTGTTCAGGTCGTTTTGGGCCAACGCCAAGCGCGTCAACCACGGCATCGCTAAGACAAACGGAATGCGCACGGGCCCCGTCTTTTCGACGACCTGCGCTAGCGCACGGACATTGTCGAAATAAACCTCGCCGAACATCGCAGCTAAATCGCGCGGCAAATACAAGACCACGTCGTGGGTCGCCACCGTCTCGATGAACTCATTCGTGTCGTTGTGGTGCAAACGGCCCAGATAATATTGGCCCACGACCCCTTCACCCCAGGAGCCGCTACCGTTCATCGTGCTTCGGGGGCTCACATACCCGCTAAAACCCAGTTCTTCATCGGCGTCGAGCAACGTTTGCAGCTTGTCTGCAAGCGCATCCTTGATGCCCCCGGGCGCGATCAGCAACACCGAGGCATCGTCTGAAATCCCTACGCTGTCTCGGAAAAATCCATGCCGCGTCGTATCCGGCGCCGCTTCGGCACTCATGCTCCCGAGACACGCCACGGCGACAGCGCAAGCCTTCATCCAACGATCGCTCATGAATTTTTTCGACATTTGGTCCTACCTTGGCCACTGGGCGTCCGTGGCAACTAAGTCCTAGCATGTGGCGTGCCACGACGCGGTGGCAGCAATCGCGACGCTGAAATCGCCACTGCACGGTTTTGCGGGCGTCGGTGTGTGGGGTATTGGTCCATTCGCGAACACGCGCGCGTGTGAAAACTCTATCGGCTCGACGATAGTTTTTGCATGCGTGCGGACGTGGGTGTCCTACCGGTGCAAACTGTGCCTCAACTGAGCAGCCAGCCTTTCAATCGCAGCCACCTTCGATCTCTTGTTTCGATCTGACGCTCCCGGCTCACTTCCACGG
>CAZTEZ010000369.1:0-3334 GCA_964611815.1 uncultured Bacteroidia bacterium
ACCGTTCAATAAGCAGACGCAGGTGTTGACTTTGTCATAGCAATCAGGATGACTACTTGTTTGCTCTAAGGCTTGAGCACAAAATGCTGCGGTGCCTGTTGCACGCGAAAGTACAACAACCCCAAGCGGTAGAGGTCGGCGGTGACCGTGAAGTCGTCGTCGGCGCAGAGCTGTGCCCAGGCGGCGGCCATGCCCGGGCTCCAGTAGATGTCGTCGAGCACGACGACGGCCTCGGGTGCCAGGTGGGGTTTCAGGCGGCGGATGTACTCGAGCGTGGGCGCCTGGGCATGGTGGCCGTCGAGGTAGATGAGGTCGAAGCGCTCGTCGGTGAGGGTGTTGAGGTAGGCATCGAAAGTCTGGTTCACGAGCTGGACTTTGGCCTTTCGCGTCAACTGATCCAGGTGAAGGCTCGCCCGCTTAGCCAACTCCGGCACGCCCTCGACGGTGGTTAGGCGCGCGTTTTCAGGCAGGCCAGTAGCCATATAGCCAGCAGCGATGCCCAGGTTGGTGCCTAGCTCCAGCACGTGCTGGGGCTGGTAGTGACGCACGAGCTGATACAGCACCCGCGCCTTCCAGCGGCTGGCACCCGAGCGCCGCGCGAGCTTTGCTACGGTCGTGTTTACCGGTCGGCTACCCGTGGCATCCCGACCAGCGCCCAACTCGGTGAATTGCAACGGTGTGGAATCGCGGCGGATACTGGAACGCCATTTTTCCAGGGAATCGGGCACCTTCTTATTGCGCAGCACCTTTCGATAGAGCTGGAAGATCCGCGGCGAATGCGCGGCATAAATGCCTCGCACTTGCCAGCGCCAGGCCAGCCAGCTATGCACCCGAAACCAGAAAAGCCGCGCGTTCATGCTGCAAAACTAGCGTTTGCCAGTCGGAATCCTGTAGCTCCATTAAATCTTGTAACTTTGATCACCTACGCCAACACGCAATAAACGCCCTCCTAACTTTGGAAATCAACGCCGATACGCTGCTCGAACTCCGCAAAATGCTGGAGTACGTGCCCGATATGGTCTTTTTGATTGATGTCAAAAAGCAAGATGCGCCAAAATTGCTGCGCTCTGCTGGCATGTTGGCGACGGAGTTCAAGCTCGAGACGGAGGACATCGGTGGCCAGCCGCTTAAGCAGGCCCTGCGCATGCCGGATGTGCTCGACAACCTGCCCAAAGCGGTGAAAGGCGAGACCGTCACTTTCGATCTGGAGTACCGCGAGCGCCGCTTTGAGTGCACCCTGCGACCCTTCGATGACTTCGACAAAAACATCCATGAGGTCATCGGCAGCCTGAAAGAAACGACCGCGCTGTACCATAAAAGCAACTATGCCAAGGGCCTATCCGGGCTGCTCAACTTGATCGACGAGCCTGTGGCGCTTTTCGACACGGATTTCAAACTCGTGGGCTTCAACCCACGTATGGGTACGCTTTTTGGTTACGACGAGGAAGAGCTGGTGGGCGAAGATTTCAAGAAGTTGCTCTCTTCGGCTAACCCTGAAGAATTCATCTCGCAAATTCTGCCCAAAACCCTCACGACAGGCTGGGAAGGCGAACTGCGAGGTATTAAAAAAAGCGGTGTGGAGTTCCCGTTGGAAGCCCGCACCCAGGCTGTGCGCGACGAGAAAGGCGACTTTCTGTACATGGCCTGCATCATGCGCGACCTCTCGCGCTACATTGGCAAAGGCCAGGAGCAAGCCCAAGTGCGCGAGCGTGAACTGATGAGCCTCGACTTGAACAGCTACGCCGAAAGCGTGCAGCTGACGCTGGAGCCCGACCAGGAGAAATTCAGCCGTATTCTGCCTGAAAACATCGTCTTGCAGCGCAGCAACCAGACCCTCAGCCGCAACCTGGCCTGGATGTCGACGCAGTTCAACGCTGCTTATCTCGCGCTCTTACAAGCGGAAGGCAACGGCATACTGGGCCCACTGGAAACCTTCACGGGTTTCAAGGCGCTGAATCAGATCGTGATGCAAGAGATGGTGCTGGACCCCAACCGCATGCTCTCGCGCTTGGACGAAAGTCTGCAGCTCGTCATCGATGAAGAAGTCGACATTGATGAAGAAGACGCTAAGGGCTTGCAGGTGTATTTCCTGGGCTACGACCCTGAAAAACAGGCGTTGAAATCAGCCGGCGCCGGCCTCGATATGCTTGTGCTAAAAGCCGATAAAGCCAAGTGGTTCGAGGGTGCGCCAAAAGGCTTGGGCATTGAAACCGATGCCGACGAGCGGCTGTTTAACCCCCAATCGCTCAACCTGGACAGCGGCGACATCGTGTTACTCTGCGCTTGCACACTTTTTGATGCACGCGAGGGCGAAGACAGCAACGACCCGATGGGCCGGGCTGGCGTGCTCGACAAACTGAAGGCCATGCGCGAGATGAGCTGGGACGACTTCCAGACCGAGCTGCGCCAGTGGTTCTCAACGCTCGTGCCCGCCGACCGCAGCGAGATCGACTTGATGCTGGTGTGCTTTCGTGCGCCCTGAATGTGCGACTCAGCCCCCGATTCCCGCATTTACCCGCTCAGACCCCAGCAGTTTGGCCATAAGTCGTAGCTTTGCCCCCGCAGCCTACTGGCTGCACTCACCCCGTAGGCTCACCCGCCGAAGCGCTGTTACTCATGCTGCAAGCCTTTGTCGTACGCGAAAAAGAACTGGTGCCACTCGATGGCGTCGAGGATCGCTGTTGGGTGAACATCGTGGAGCCTGAGATGGACGAGCTGACGCAAATGGCTGAGCAGTACGACATCCCGATGGAGTTTCTGGAAGCTGCGCTGGACCCCGACGAACGTTCGCGTTACGAACGTGAAGACGATGTCGATCTGATCCTCCTGCGCACACCCATGATCAACTTCAACGAGAACAGCGTCGTACCCTACATCACGCGCCCGCTGGCGGTGCTGATCAAAGATCACCTCGTCATCACAATCTCGCATCGCGAGAACCCCGTGATGCGTGATTTTATGAAAGGCCGGGTGAAAAACTTCAACCCTGAGCACGTGGTGCGCTTTCTGTTGCAGATTTTCTACCGCACCACCTTGCGCTTCCTCAACTACCTACGTGACATCAACGCGCAGACGACCACCCTGGAGCACCAGCTACAGGAGTCGCCCGAAAACGACGACCTCTTGAAGCTGATGAACTACGAGAAGAGCCTCGTGTATTTCACGACCTCGCTGCGCAGCAACCAGATCATGCTCGATCGTTTCAAGCGCACGGGCATGTTCCGAAAGGCCATGGAAGACGAGCAGGAGCTGCTAGATGATGTCATCATCGACAACATTCAGGCCATCGAAATGGCGAACATTTACACGAACATCACCTCGGGTTTGATGGAGA
>CAZTEZ010000370.1:0-3326 GCA_964611815.1 uncultured Bacteroidia bacterium
GGCTGAATTACGCCTTGCGACTGGATCGAATCGGCGAGCTCTTCGAGCGCGGTGTCGTCGAAATGCACCCGCGGTTGGTAGGGGTTGGCCTCAACGCTGTCGGTCGGGATGTCGGCCACACCAGTGGGGCGCTTGTCTTCGGTTTTGCGTTTGGTTGCCGACTTTTTGTCAGCAGCAGATTCGTCTGATGCCGACTCGTCGCCCGTTTCAATCTCCACTTCCTCGGGTTCATCGTTGCTCAAGAGCGCACCCAGGCCACGGCCGAGCGCGTTCCGGCGCTGCGGTTGTTTCTTTTTGGGGGTACTTTTCTGGTCGCTCTTGTTGTCGTTTTTCGCCATGGTGGTGGGCGCCGTTTGGCGGCGCAGCTATCGGGTGAGCAATCGGTGGGCGCGTGGCGCTGTGGTTAGCTCTCGCTGTCCTCGCCAGTGTCTTCAAACTCCTGAATGCCGTTTTTGTGCAGAATCTCCTTACCAAGGTTCAGGTAATTCTGTGCGCCTTTGGCATTGGCATCGTGTAAAATGACGGGCATGCCAAAGCTTGGCGCTTCGGCCACTTTGGTGTTGCGCTGAATGATGGCCTCAAAGACGATGTCCTGAAAGTGCAACTTGACCTCCTCGACGACCTGGTTGCTGTGGCGCAGGCGCTGGTCGTACATCGTGAGCAAAATGCCTTCGATTTCAAGCTCGGGGTTGATACGCTTTTGCACGATCGAGATCGTGTTCAGCAGCTTGCCCAAACCTTCGAGCGCGAAGTACTCGCACTGCACTGGAATGATGACCGAATCGGCCGCAGCTAACGCGTTCACAGTGATGAGACCCAGCGAGGGCGAGCAGTCGATGATAATGAAATCGTAGTCGTCGCTGACCTTTTGCAGCACCTTGCGCATCATCATCTCGCGGTTGGGCAGGTTGATCATTTCGATCTCGGCACCCACGAGGTCGATGTGCGAGGGCAGCAGGCTGAGCGTCGGCAGGTCTTTGTTCGCCTCCAGGATGATATCTGAGGGGTGGATATCGGAGTTCATGATGCACTCGTAGATGGAGGTCTTGATGTTCGAGGGGTTGAAGCCCACGCCGGAAGTCGCGTTCGCCTGCGGGTCGGTATCGACGAGCAGGACTTTGTACTCCAGCACAGCAAGACTGGCCGAGAGATTGATGGCGGTCGTGGTTTTCCCGACGCCGCCTTTTTGGTTAGCGATGGCGATGACTTTCCCCATTGGGCGCGTGGCTTTAGCGTTTTTAGTAGATGCACCGCAAAGCGCGGCACTGCGAAATTAACCAAAAAGAAGCGGGGGTGGAAAAATTTTCGGGTTTTCAACACCGAAGACTGGGCGACTGCCACGCGAGTTGCCCGGCAAATGCCTACTCATCCTCGTCGTGGCGTAATCGTCAGTGATAGGCTCGCGCATCCAATCTCCAGAGCCTACGCCTCATCCAAGCACGCAGACACCAGTACCCAATTTGCCTTTTACGACGCGCAGGCTGGCCAAACATTCCCGAACGGCCGCTAGATTGCCGAGGTAACATTTTTGAATACCTCACCTGATCACCTTCGACCATGTACGTTTTACAGACCTTAACTCACCAGTTTTGCTTGCTTATAGCACTCAACATCATCGTCCCAGCCCTGTTTGCTCAGCCCATTACGATCGCCTTCCCGAGCCACAGCGAGTTTTTTGAAGACGAGGGCAACGGCGGCACCAGTTTTACGGAGGGTGGCTACCTCTTTACATTCAGCTCCCCAGTAAATGAACACTTCCAGATTGTAAACCACCCAGGCACGGGCTGGAACGGCAATGCCGCCGACAACCGGGTGATTGACAACCGCCACAGCTATGGCTACCTCGGCGACGGTGCCAGTTTGACGATTCACGTTCCGCCAAGGCACAAGCTGGCGTTCAAGACGCTGCACATCCGCTGCATGACCTTTATGAACAAGCTCAACCACAGTGGCTCGCTCGTCATTACCGGTTATAGCCATGGTGAGCGGGTTTACAGCTTTACGATTGACAGCGGCTTCAATCGCGAGATGGGCTTCAGAAACGGTTTCACCCGAGTGGATTTTTCGGACATCGACGGCGAGCAGTTCGATCACATCCCGGTGACGGCCCTCGAAATCCGCTCGACGGGAGATTTGGACCGCTTTGCGCTCGATGGCGTGCAGTTTGCAGAAGCCGCCCTCCCCGTGAAGCTCGGGTGCCAGGAAGCATGGCTCACGTCTGCGGGAGATGTGAAAATTGAATGGGAAACGACAGCTGAAATCAACAACGCCGGGTTTGAGGTGCAGCGCTCGATGGATTTGCAGCACTGGCAGACACTGGCGTTCATCGCCGGGCAAAACGGTTCGCAAAAGCAGGTGAACAGCTACCGCTACAATGATGCCAACCCACCGGCGGGGACGCTCTACTACCGCCTGCGCCAAAAGGATTTTGATGGCACCACCAGCGTTTTCGAGGTGATGTCAGTTGAGCGGCCGACCATTGCGTTCAACGCGGCGACAGTTTACCCGAACCCGGCAAGTGCTGGCGCAAGCGTGGACCTGAAGCTCGCAGATCCCAAAAACGACTCGTATGTCTGCAAATGGCGCACGCTGGGGGGCCAGGCGCTGTCAACACAAGCGCTGCTGTTGTCGGATCGGGCGAGGGCAGTGCTGAGTGTGCCAGACGTAGCGCCCGGGCTCTACCTGCTCGAGGTGCAGGCTGAGAACGGAGAAGCAGTGCTCCAGCAGCGCATCCTGGTGCGATAAGGGCGCATGCCAGTGGCTTTTGCGTAGCTTTGGGCCATGCGAACTTGGCAAGCGGTTTTGAAGCTGTTGGTGGCCCTGGCGTGGGGGCTCGGGCTGCTGGCGTGCAGCTCGCAGCCCGACACGCGCAGCGTGTTACAGCTCAATTTCAAGCAGGACGTGCCCAGCCTCGACCCGGCCGATGTGCGCACAGAAACGGGCATCCGACTGACGCAGCAGCTCTTCACGGGCCTGGTGGCGCTCGACGACAGCCTGCGCATTGTGCCGGCTCTGGCCAAAAGCTGGTCGATCAGTGACAGCGGACGCACCTATCGTTTCCGGCTCCGCGATGATGTTTACTTCCACCCGCACCCGGCTTTCGGCACCTCGGACAGCACCCGGCGCATTACTGCACGCGATGTCGTGTACAGCCTCACGCGTATCCTGAACCCCAAAGATGCTTCTGTCGGGGCGTGGGTGTTCAACGGGCGGGTTGTGGGCGCGGCTGACTATCTGAATGCGGAGGCTGTGAACGTAAGCGGCTTCAAATTCAACAACGACACGAGTCTCAGTATCCGTCTAACAGCGCCGTTCCGCCCGTTTTT
>CAZTEZ010000371.1:0-3308 GCA_964611815.1 uncultured Bacteroidia bacterium
GCACCAGAAAGCGCTTCACTTCCAGTTTCGAGGGAAAGGGGTCTTTTTGTACAGGATCGAGTTTCATGGCAATCAGGCTTTGGGTTGTAGAGGAATTGGGCGAACTACTCGTTCATGAAATAGGCGTCGTAGATGCTCTGTAAAAAATCACGCAGTTTGCGCACGGCGTAGTACTTCTGTGAGAGTAGCGTGCCCATCGAGATATCTGACTCGTCGGCCAAGTCTTTGAACTGCACGCCCTTTACGATGGTATCGACCACCACGCGGCGGTGTTTTTCGGGCAGCTTTAGCAATCCTTCGTTGAGTGCATCGGCCAGTTGTCGGCGCTCGATTTCGCTGAGCGCGTCGGGCGCATCAGGTTCGGGTGCGTGCTCTAGGTCAGTGGTTTTGCGGGTATGCGCACGGCGGTAGTGATCAGCAATTTTGTGTCGGGCAATCTGGTAAACCAACGCGCGGGGCTGCTCTACGGGCCCCTGTTGCAGGCGGTCGTAGAGCGCCAGCCAGCAGTCCTGCAAGATGTCATCGACTTCGTGAGGCGGCAGGTTCTTCCGCAGATAGCCCGCCAGCCGAGCGTGCTCGTCGGTATACACCTGCTGGAAACGTTGGTCGATGGGCATGGTTTAGAGCCGGGTATTTGAACCAGGATTTACAGGATTTCGAAGAGGATTAGCAAGATGGTTTGTAGAGATAGCGTTTACTGAAGTAACAGAATTCGTGGGATTCAGAACGAAGTCCTCAATGCTGAATCAAGAAAATCCTGTTTTCAATCCTGGGAATCCTGGTTCCGTAATGTAGTCGCTCGCCCCGCCGCTTTATTCACCGGGTGCGCATTTCAATCTGCCGACCACGCCCCCTCGCGGTCCTGTTCGCCGCCGATGTCGTCAGCAGTGGGCTTCGGGCGGTGGGCCGCATCGAACGAGCGTGTAGAGTTGGTCCCCAGTTTTTTCTGCGCCCATTCGCTTACGACTGTGAAAATGCCCGCCAGTACGACGTTCATAAGCAGTTGGTAAACAGGAAAGTCGGCGATGATGGCCGCAAAGTTCACTTCCAGCACCAGGATGATGGCCTCCACGGCCAGCAGCATGACGAGCAGGAACATGAAGCGCCGCAGCTGTTCCGAGAGTTTCAACCACCGAAGGCCGATGAGCCCCAGTGGCAGCAAGACCGCCAACAGCGTGATTCCCGTCATCTGCAACGAGCGCTGTTTACGTTTGCGCGCTGCCTGTGCCTGCGCCTGAGCATAGGCGTCTTGGGAGGCGATGGCCACGCGGTTTTGCTGCTGGTGGATGCTGTCTTTCAGGAAGACATAGCTGTCATAGTGTGCCAGCGCCTGTTGCAGCGAATCGATGCTGCGGTAGACGTACGAGATCATCAGCTCGGCGTCGATGAGCGGCTGGGGCGCGTCGAGCTGGGTAGCGAGCTGCAGGTTCTGCCGTGCGCGGTAAAGGGCCGAGTCCGTGGCGCCGTAGTTCAGGTACAAGTACGTGTAGTTGTAGAGCAGCGTGCTGAAACCCGGCGTGGGCTCACTACGCTCGTATTCAGATTGTGCCCTTTGGAAGTACGCCTTAGCGGAATCGACCTGCTCGTAGGCCAGAAACAGCGTGCCGAGATTCGTGAGTATGGCCCCTTCTTCGGCATCGTCGTTGGTGGTGCGAATACTGCGCAGCGCCCGCAGGTAAAAGCGCTTGGCTTTGCGGGGCTCACCCAGCAGGTCATAGCAATCGGCAATGCCCGACAGGCACTTGGCCTTGCCGACATCGTCGCCAAGCTTCTCGTAGATCCGAAAGCCGTAGGAGTAGTAGGCCATGCTCCGCTGCTGATTGCCGCTGGTGCTGATGAGGTTCGCCAGATCGAGCGCGATCGACGCCTGCAGCTCGGGTATATTGGCCTCTTCGGCTGCCAGCAGCGCATCCGTGTACTGTTTGAGCGCAATGGAAATGTTCCCGGTGCTAGCCAGGAACTTCGCCTCCAGCTGGTTGAGCTTGATGCGCAGCTCTTTGGGCGGCTTGTCGAGCTGAGAGAGGCGCTGTTCGGCGTAGTGGATGATGTCCAGGGTGTAGGGGTTGCCCTTGGCAATCAGTCGTCCGATGTCCGTCAGCAGCTGCTTTTGCCCGGCCTCGGTATCCTGCAGTTGGTAGTTGGCGATGGCCGTGGAGTCGAACTGCGCCATCAGACTGGCGCGGATCTGCTGCAGCTTTATGGCCTCCGTTTGCCCAAGGCTGAACAGCGGCCATACGAGGGCGCACAAAAGGCTGTACAAAAAGCATTCGCGATGTTTCACGGCGAGAAAAAACTATCGACCGGCGCGGCGTCGACAGTCCCGCTCTCGACTAGCGTCCGGCAATCAGCAGGCGTTTGGTCAGTTGTTGATCACCGCTTAAAATGCGAATAAAATAGATGCCATTGGGTAAATCGAGCGCAATCTCTTGCTCGCTTGCCGTGAGCTCGCCAAGAGCGAGGCGTTGCCCGGTGGGTGCCAAGATCGTGTAGCGCGCGCCGCCGTCGACGAACGCCTGCGGTACGGCGAGCGTAAAACTGCCGTTATTGGGGTTCGGGAAGAGGCGCACGGCGTTGGCGTTCAGTTCAGCGAGTGCATTCCGACTATTGGTGCCATCCAGGCAGCAGTCTTCGGTTTCGTTGACCATTACTGTTGTGTTGGTCGCCGGCGACTCAACGACGGTCTTCATGCCGTTGGCCCACAGCACAACAACGCTATCGACACCCGCACCTGTGCCCAGACCGAAATGCAGTTTGCGGTTGCGCTGGCTTTGCACCAGGTTGCGCAGGTTGTAGATCTGCGCCTGCACACCCGCCGACGAATACACCCGCACCCGGCTGTTGAGCGGGTCTTTGCCACTTTCGCAGCCGTTGAGCTCGATTTCGATCCAATCCCGCGCGTCCAGTTGCTGCTGGTTGTTGCGCAGGTAGCCCGTCAGGCGGATGCTGTCGATGGTGGTGGTGATCACGTCCAGGTCGCCGTCGCCATCGCCGTCGAACCAGAAGCTGGCGGTGCCGTCGCGGCCATCAAAGTTCATGTTCAGGTCTGCAGCAGATTCGGTGAAGCTCAAATTGCCACCGTTGAGGCAGACCGCCAGCGGTGCGCTCTCGTCCTCGCCGTGCCACACCACATCAGTGCGCCCGTCGAGGTTGAAGTCCACGAGGTCCATGTCCGAATACGCCACGCCCACCGGTTTGAAGCCGGTGCTGTTGGCAGCCGTGAAGCTCCCCGCGCCATCGCCCAGGTAAATCACGCCCTGCTCACCGGCGGGCGCCCCGCCGAGCACGTCGATGAAGCCGTCGTTGTTAAT
>CAZTEZ010000372.1:0-3301 GCA_964611815.1 uncultured Bacteroidia bacterium
CCGCGCTTTTGCTTAATGGTGAGTGTGGGTTGTTTAGACGATGGGGTACACTACATTAAGTTTTTCTTAGCCCTCATATCTGTTTCGCTTAACTCGACTGACGTATGCAAAGCATTCGTGCACTCAAATACGCTACCCTTTTCATTCTGCCGGTGATGGCCGTTGCCAGCATCCGCGCCGGTGGGTGGTACACGTTTATTCCGCTCGGCTATTCTTTCCTGTTCATTCCGCTGCTCGAACTGTTCATGAAACCCTCGGAGGCAAACATGGACAAGGTGCAGGAGCAGGTCGTGAAAAAAGACAAGCTGTATGACTACATGGTGTGGTTCACCGTACCGATGCACTACGCATTCTTGTTCTACATTTTGTGGCTACTCTCCAGCTGGTCGGGCTATACTTGGACGGGCGTGGAAACGGCCGGGCTAATCAGCATGGCGGCGCTTTCCTGTGGTGTTATCGGCATCAACGTAGCCCACGAACTGGGCCACCGCCGCACCAAGCACGAGCGCATCATGGCGAAACTGCTGCTACTGACGTCGCAGTACATGCACTTCTACATCGAGCACAACAAAGGCCACCACCGCAACGTCTCCACCCCAGAAGACCCGGCCTCTGCACGCTATGGCGAGTCGTTGTACGCATTCTGGTTCCGCTCGATGATCTTCAGCTATATTTCGGCCTGGAAGATCGAATTCAAGCGCTTAGACAAAGCTGGCGAGCCTAAGTGGTCGCCCATCCACAACGAGATGCTGCGCTTCCAGCTGATTCAAATCGTCTTTGCCGTCGGCATTGGCCTCGCGTTCGGCTGGGTGGTCATGGGCTACTACCTCATCATGGCCGTCGGCGGCGCGCTATTGCTAGAGACCGTCAACTACATCGAACACTACGGTCTGCAGCGTAAGAAAGTCGGCGAGAACCGCTACGAGCGCACGCTACCCATCCACAGCTGGAACTCCAACCACCCGATTGGCCGGCTGATGCTTTTCGAGCTTTCGCGCCATAGCGACCACCATTACATGCCCGGCCGCAAGTACCAGATCTTGCGCCACCACGACGACGCGCCGCAAATGCCCACAGGCTACCCCGGCATGATGCTGCTCTCGACCATCCCGCCGCTGTGGTTCTACGTCATGCACCGCAAAATCGCCCGCCTGCGCAACGAAAACGCCGACGGCATGGCCCTCGCGTAAGCTGGACCACCACACCCTACCAAACCCTCTGCTATGACTGCCCTCAACCGTGCGTTTTTTGCGCTTGCTTCTACTGTATTTGTTGTCCTCAGCTCGTGTGACACGGTCACCGAAACGGCTTTCGGTGCGACCCTCGAAAACGCCGAGACCGAGTTGGTCAGGTTCTACAACCTGCCGCCAGATACGTCGATTAACTTCGGCGAGGCCGATTCGCTTTACAATTACATGGAACTGATTTTGGAGCACTATGACACGGTGCCCGAGCATTGTAGCAGCCGTACTTATTTTGAAGAGGACGGGCGCGCGGTGACTTACTACTACACCTTCGACACGCTGCACCATATCACGTATGGCGAGTGGGAGCAGTTTGCGCCCGACAGTGTCTACATGCGCCTATATGCCGTCGAGAAGTTTTTTGGGGAGGTTATCGAAGTCGCCAATGGCAACTTCCGCATGGTGCGCGAAGCGAAGGGCCACTATTCGTTTACAGCGCCAAAGAACAAAGCGGAAGACTCTCTGATTTTGCTACCGTTTTTCTCTTCGGTCGACCAACTGCCCGGGTATGCCGGCAGGTTTAGAGAGGGCATTGAGACCGTGAAGACCCGCTTCGATGTCGTGCGCCTCGACGAGCTGGACAACTACGAGGAATAGCCGCAACTCTGCAGCCGCGCATACCGCTGCCCGCCAAAGCCCGTTAACTTTGCATCGGCCCTACTTTGGCGAGTTATGCAGAAGTTTCTCATCATCCGGTTTAGCTCGATTGGCGACATCATCTTGACCACGCCTATCGTCCGCAGTTTGAGCAGCGCGTATCCGGATGCCGAGATTCACTACCTGACCAAAGCGCAATACGCCGGCTTGCTGGCACCCAACCCGCACATCGACCGCCTGCACCTGCTCAAAGATGACCTGCGGCCGATCATCACACAGCTGAAACAGGAAGGCTTCACGCAGATCATCGACCTGCACAACAACCTACGCACCTGGCGCGTCGGTCTGGCGCTGGGCGTGCCCTGGCGGCGCTTCCCGAAGCTCAACTTCGAGAAGTTCCTGCTCACCAGTTTCAAAATCGACCGCCTGCCCAACCTGCATATCGTCGAGCGCTACGCCCGTGCGCTGCCATCCGGGGTGCAGCTGGATGAGAACGGGCTGGACTTTTTCATCAGTAACGCAGCCCGCGTTGAAGCCGATCAGCTGCTCGACGCACGACTGAGCAGCGGGCAGCCGGTAGGCGTGGTGCTGGGTGGCAAGTTCGCCACCAAGCGCTGGCCCAACGCTTATTTCGCGCAGCTTTTGCAGCAACTGGACGCGCCCGTCATCCTGTTCGGCGGCCCAGATGAGCGCGCCGATGCCGATGCGATCATCACAGAAAGCGGGCGAGATGAGGTGCTGGATGTGGTCGGTAAAGTCACACTGCAAACAGCTGGTGCGCTGATTCAGCATTGCCAATACGTCCTGACCCACGATACGGGCCTGATGCACATGGCGGCCGCACTTCAAATCCCGACTTACGTCCTCTGGGGCAACACCGTGCCGAAATTCGGCATGTACCCCTACCGCGCGCCACACACGAATCTGGAAGTCGCGGGCCTGAGCTGCCGACCGTGCAGCAAGCTCGGCAGTGCAACCTGCCCGAAAGGGCACTTCAAATGCATGCGCGAGCAGACACCGGAGATGATATTGTCAGCACTAACCTCCGAAAACACATAGAAGGCTACCTTTCACCCAAAACCAATTTTACTGACATTTAATGTCCTTAGTTCATCAACTCATTGAAGGTGAGCTGGAAGTAGAGCATAGTACCGATAGTGGGGCCACCAGGCGCTTCGAAGTGGCGGTCGTTCAATAAGTTGGTGCCACCCAGGGTGACTTCTGTCTTCAACTTGGGCACTTTATACGACACCTGCGCATCCATAATGCTATAACCCGGCACGGTGCCATCGGCAAACACGAACTGGTAGAAGAACGTATCGATCCAGCGGTAGTTAATACCAAAGCCCAAGTTCTTGTTTTTCAGAAGGTCGCGGCCGGCAAAGCCCACATTAAACTTATGTTCGGGCGTGTTGAATTCAGCACGAAAGTCCTCATTTTCACCGTCTTCGGTCTGGAAG
>CAZTEZ010000373.1:0-3297 GCA_964611815.1 uncultured Bacteroidia bacterium
TGGCTCTTGATCGTGATGCCCTTCTCGCGCTCGAGATCCATGTCATCGAGCACCTGCGCTTGCATTTCGCGGCTGGTGAGCGTAGAGGTGTTTTCGAGCAGGCGGTCGGCAAGGGTGCTTTTGCCGTGGTCGATGTGGGCAATGATGCAGAAGTTGCGGATACGATCAAATGCGCGTTTCGCCATGGGAAAGGGTGCGTTCGGGGTGCGTTCGGAGAAAGGGTTCAGTTGCGGTTGCCAGTGTGCGGGTGCACACCGGGATTCTAGTTACACAAATTACGCAAAAGTCGACGCCAAGGTGTCCTAATCGTCGAAAAGACTGATTCCAGATGCTGGGTTCATCACGCGCGATGGAAGTCGGAAAAGCGTATCTTAGAGCGAATCCAGTCCATGAGCGAACGCATACTCCGCATACTGCGCACCAGTTTCATTCTGGCGTTCATCTTCCTGTTGATTTTCATCTTTCAGGAGATATTCCTGTATTGCGTCATTGCGGTGCTGGTAGCGCTCATTGTACGGCCGGTGGTCGCCTTTTTGCGCGGCATCAAAATCCGCGGCCGGACAATCCCGAATGCCTTGGCTGCTATACTGGCACTCATCGGCTTTTACTTGACGATCATCATCATTCTCTGGCTTGTGCTGCCATTGTTCGCGTCTCAGCTGGCCGAACTCTCGAATCTTGACACTGAGCAGGTCATCGAAAACCTCCGGGAGCCTTTACGCGAATATGAATACGAGCTCGCCAAACGCGGGTTTGTGATCGACAGCGAGGCCGCCATGCGCAACTGGGTCGAAACGCAGTACGACGAGTGGATGAACCTCGAACGCATCAGCGGGCTCATCGACGATGTGATCAGCTTCGCGGGCAACTTTCTCATCGGCTTTTTCAGCGTTACGTTCGTGGCGTTTTTCCTCCTCAAAGACCGCAAGCTGTTCCCGATGATTCTGCTCTTCCTGTCGCCCGCGCGCTATAACCGCGGGCTCATTCGAGTGTACTACCAAGTGAAAATGCTGCTGCGGCGCTATTTCACGGGCCTGATTTTGCAGATGATTATCCTCGCCACGATCGTCTTCACCGGACTAAAAGTACTGGGCTTCGACAACGCGCTGCTGATCGCCACGGCGGCGGCGTTCATGAATATCATTCCGTATCTGGGCCCGCTTCTGGGCTTCATCCTTGCAAGTGTGCTCACCCTCTCGCACGAGTTTTCAGTGGGCGACCCGGAAGTAGGCATCATCATGGTCAAGCTGATGTCGGTCTTCGCGGTGATGCAGATCGTCGATAACATCCTACTGCAGCCGCTCATCTACTCCAGCTCTGTGAAAGCGCACCCGTTAGAGATCTTCCTGGTGATTCTAATGGCCGGCAAGATCGCTGGCGTCGGCGGTATGATCGTCGCCGTGCCGGCCTACACCGTGCTGCGCGTGGTGCTGGCAGAGTTCATGTCGAGCAACGCTGTCGTGAAGAGCATGACCAAGCGCTTGAAGACGCCGGGGCATTAATTTGCGAACCAGGATTTTCAGGATGCGCTAAGAACCAAGATTCTCAAGATTAAGACAAGATTTTCAAGATACAACAAATGGGGTTCATCCTGAGGCGAAGCCGAAGGACCTACTCGCTTTAAAAAGAGTGTGATCGGAGGTGTAGATTCTTCACTTCGTTCAGCATGAACCTGCTTATACCGGATATACGTTATCCCGAAAATCCTGTCTCGAATCCTGAAAATTCTGGTTCACCCCTAAATCATCCCCCGGCTCTTGAACTCCAGGTAGCGGTTCAAGGTGTTAACCGTCAGGTGTTCGGGGGCGGTGAGGATGGTCTGAATGCCGTGGGCGTTCAGCTCCTGGGTGATGCGCTGCTTTTCGATGATGAGCTTCTCGGCGATGGTCTTGATGTAGATGTCCTCGGTGGTAGCGGGTCTGTCTTCGGTGAGCTCGAACAGCGGGGTGTTTTTGAAGATGATGATGACCAGCAGGTGGTTCTTGGCCATGCTGCGCAAGTAGGGCAGGTTACGCTGCATCGACTGCAGGTTCTCCCAATTGGTGTAGATCAACAGCAGGCTGCGCTGGGTGAGCTGCTGGCGCACTTCGCGTAGCAGGATCTGGTAGTCGGTCTCCAGAAAGTGCGTCTTTTGGGCGTAGAGCGTTTCGAGGATGCGCTGCATCTGGGTGCGGCGACGCGTGGCCGACAGGTGGGCGTGAATCTTGTGCCCGAAGGTGATGAGCCCAGCTTTGTCGTGCTTGATGATCGACGTGTTGGCCATCACGAGGCTGGTGTTGATGGCGTAGTCGAGCAGCGTCATCGCGTTGAAGGGCATGCGCATTTGGCGGCCCATGTCGATGATATTGTAGACATTCTGCGAACGCTGATCCTGGTACTGGTTGACCATCAGCGTGTTGTTCTGACGGGCCGTGGCGCGCCAATTGATGGTGCGGATGTCGTCGCCCTTCACGTATTCCCGGATCTGCTCGAACTCCATGGTGTGGCCCACACGGCGCTGTTTTTTGACGCCCATTTCGGTGAGGCGGTTGCTGTGCGCCATGATTTCGTACTTGCGCATCTGCAAATACGAGGGGTAAACCGGGATCACGGCCTGATTATCGTGCTTGTAGCGGCGAGCTGCAAAGCCCAAATAGCTTCGCACGAAGGTGTTGACCTGCCCAAAGTCATACTCGCCCCGGCGCACGGGCCGTAGCCAGTAGCGCACGCGCACCATCTTGCGCGAGGGCAGGGTGGTGTCGTATTTGAAGTCGCGCTTCTGGAATTCCGGCGGAATTTCATCCACCACCGACACCCGCATGGGCATCGGGTACACGCTCTCGATACGTACGTCGATGGCGTTTTCGTCGCCGTTCGATAGCTTTTCGGGCGCCTCCCGCCACGCGCGAATGCCATAACGCAGGCTGTAGAGCAGCACCATATCGCCGATGAGCAGCACCACCACCGCCAGCAGCACGAGTTTCCCGATCGTCTGCGCCACCGTGAAGAACAACCCCAACACGAACACGATCATCGCCAGCAGCAGCGCCCCGAAAAAACGCGGCGTGAGGTACAGACTCCGGAAAAAGCGCATGATGGGCATTTCTAAGTTTTAGTAACGCATGAGTAGGACAATGCTGGAAAAAGTTTATTCGAGTTTACCTCGGGATTTCGAGGGTTTCGATGAGGCGTTCGATGACATCGGCGGGGCGCTGGCCCTGCATCTCCATTTCGGGGGTGAGGATGATGCGGTGGCGCAACACCGGCGCGGCCACGCGCTTGATATCGTCCGGGGTCACGAAATCGCGCCCGCTCATG
>CAZTEZ010000374.1:0-3277 GCA_964611815.1 uncultured Bacteroidia bacterium
CACGCCAGCGTCGGCACGCTGTTGCGATGGACGGCGGCGATGGTTCCGACGGCGTGCGCATGCAAGTCTATCAGCAGTCGACTGCGCCTCAGGCGGTTGTTTCCAACAACTTCAACCCCGCAGAGCCGGACATTACGGTGACGACCAACGGCTGCGCTAATAAAGACGTGACCGTAGACGTCACGACCTCTGCCGGTGTGGTCAACTGGTTCCTTGGTGGGTCGAACCCCTCACCCCAGGGTACCAACGTCGTAACACGCTACCCGACGGCCGGCTTCAAGACCTTCTCGGTGTTTACGGATGGCATCCCCTCCAGCTTCACCAACTTTGTCTATTTGAATCAGCCCTTCGAGCAGCCCGTCATCCTGAGCAATGGCGATGACGTGGATGTCCGCACGGTGTGTGTTGGCCAGAGCCTGGACTTCGGCACCAACGTGACGGGCGATACTTACAGCTGGACGTTCGGCGGTGGCTCGCCTGCCAGTTCGTCGGTCCAGAACCCCGGCACGGTTACGTTTAACACGGTAGGCACCTATTTTGTTGAATTCTCTTTAACAACTGCCTGCTGCGGGCAATCTGACATCGACACCCTTGAGGTGAATGTGATTGACGTGCCGACAGTCAGCCTGATTGGCGACACCACCCTCTGTGTGACAGACCCCAAACCGACGCTCGATGCCGCCGGCCTGCCCGACGCTACTTACACCTGGTCGGTGCCTGCAGGCGTCACGGCCTCAAACACGGCCCTGCAGCCCACCAGCGCTGAGGGCTCGTATTCGGTCACCGTCAGCTACCCCGGCGGTTGCTCTACGACCGACGACTTCGTGCTGACACTCATCGACAGCATCGTATTTGACCTTGGCCCCGATCAGTCGCTTTGCAACAACGACCCGATGCCCATTCTCGATCCGGGTCTCGACCCCACATTTACGTACAACTGGCTGCGCAACGGCAATGTCGTGGGCGTCAACCCCAGTTTGCAGACTACACAAAATGGCTTGTATGAAATCACAGTGATTTCGACCACCGGCTGCATCGGCGTAGATTCCGTCTCTATCGTTAAAACCACTCCTACTGTAGACCTCGGGCCAGATGCCGAAGGCTGCGTACCTGGCACGCCCGTAGAATTGAACGCGCAAAATCCGGGTGCCAGCTATGAATGGTTCGAGGGCGCAACGTCTGTCCCCGGTGCCACCAATCAAATCTTCGAGCCCCAAACTTCTGGCTCATATTCTGTTGTTGTGACCGACTTCAACGGCTGCACGGCAAGCGATACGGTTCAGGTCAGCCTGGGTAGCCCGATTGCAGCTGCTATTGACGGGCCCGCTACGGCGCTCGTGGGCAACGCGGTTAACTTCTCGGATAATTCCACGCCTGCCGGCTCAGCCGACAGCTGGCTCTGGGATTTTGGCACGGGCGACCAAAGCACGCAGCAGAACCCCAGCTACACGTTCAATAACCCCGGCCAGACAGAAGTTGCGCTCGTAGCCTCCAGTGGCTTGTGTGTCGACACCGCCACGATTACCGTAGATGTCGCTGCTGATTGCAACGGCCTCGGTCTAACAGCCAGCTTCACCACCGACCCCGATACCGTGAAGCTCTCAGAATCCGGTGTGGTGGTACTCAACAACTCGTCTACTAACGCGCAGACCTACACCTGGGACTTCGGTGATGGCTCAGCCGGTAGTAATACTTTCAGCCCGGTCAAGGCCTACGCCAACCCTGGTACGTATACCATTACATTGACTGCCACGGCGTTTGGCTGCACGGATGTCGTTACGCTGGACCTCGTCGTGCTGACGTCTACGGACACCTCCGACTTGGTTGGACGAGACGAATCGTCCTCGCTCACGGCGGTGATCTATCCGAATCCGACGCAAGGCGAATTGACGGTTGCTGTAGATCACGCAACAGCCGACGCGCTGCAATTGACGCTATATGACATCAACGGCCGCGAAGTGCTCAGCCGCAGCTTCATGCCCGCCCTGCGCCATGTCGAACAGCTTGACCTCAGCCAGCTCTCGGCTGGTGTGTATCAGCTGCACCTGCGATCCTCGTCTGGCAGTTTGTACCAACGTATTGTGAAAGAATAACCGCTTGCCACCAGCCATACCCTCTGTTTACATCGCCATTTCTCTGCACGCTCACAACCAATCTATTATGCGCCGCTTTACTCAACAGCTTCTGTTTCTCGCCCTCAGCCTGGTGCTGAGCGCTTCCGCAGTGCTCGCGCAACAGTGCGATATCATCTACGTCACGCCCAACGGTGCGACTTCTGGTGCGGCCGGCACCAAAGACAACCCAGCGGATATCAACTACGCCGTGACGCTGATGACGCCGAGCATCCGCAAGATTAACCTCGCGGTCGGCATCTATGATCTCGAATCGGCGTTCCCGCTGGTCGATAACGTGACGTTTGAGGGCGGGTTCGACCCCGCGCTCAATTGGGCGAAGGTGACCTCGCCACGCTCAATCATCATTCGCGACAGCGTCGGCGTTCAGCCCAGCCCCAACCGGGTGACTTGCATTGAAGCCGTGGGCATCAACAACTGGCGCATCCAAGACGTGGACATTATCATGACGGACGCGCCTGATGTCATTGATGTCAGCACGCTGGGCGTCACTGGCGTGACGAACTACGGCGTGTACATCGACAACTGCAGTGATTTTTCGCTCGTGCGCACGAGCATCGTAGCCGGCAACGGTGGCAATGGGCAGGCTGGGCAGGACGGTGCAAACGGTACAAGCGGCGCTACTGGCACGATCGGCGGGCAAGGCGATGAAAGTGGAACGAGCAACAACGGGGGCGGTGCTGGAGGCAACGGGTGGTCTGGTGGCGCTCAGGCTGGAGGCAACGGCGGAAATGGCGGACAAGGCAACAACGACTTCAACATTACCTTTTTCCCTCCCAACATCAGCTTCACGAGCGAATGCAATCCTAGCGCTCAAACCGGAACCGTAGGTACAGGTACAAATGCTGGTGCTTTTGGAACACCGGGTGCCTGCAACACAAGCTTCTTTTCTGCTGGGTGCGATAACCAAGCCGGTTTTAACGGCAGCCCTGGGGGCGATGGTCAGGATGGTGGAAACGGTGTGGACGGCACAGATGGGGCACCGCTGCACTCTGGCGGTTTTTTCCAGCCTGGTGATGGACAGGATGGTACGTCTGGTTCAGCTGGCTCTGGCGGCGGCGGCGGCGGCGGCGGCGGCGGATTTGCCAATTTCGTTGTTCTCTCATTCCCAAACTTTTTTGACCAAGTCGGCGCAGGCGGCGGCG
>CAZTEZ010000375.1:0-3243 GCA_964611815.1 uncultured Bacteroidia bacterium
ATTTTGTCGCGCTATGCTCTAAGTTACGTGTTTTGGTTTGTGGGGGAGCTTACACCGTCACCATCATTCTGCAGCAACACATTCTGACCAATGGAAGTGATATAGTAATCAAGGTCTAAGTCACGGTCATAATCGCCAACTGCAATGCCCATACTATACAAACTGTCATCTGCGTTAGCAGCAACGCTTACTTCAGTGAATTGGTTACTGGTTTCCAAGTCATTACGCCACAGGTAATTGGGTATGATGAAGTCGCCGAAATCGTTACCAACCATGATGTCCATATCACCGTCATTATCGTAATCAGTAAACAAGTTGGTTAGACCACATCCCGTATCTCCTGGCAATGGCATGTACGTATCACCCATTTCGGTGAAGGTAAGATCCCCGTTGTTGATGTAGAGTTCATCTTTTGGACAGTAGTGGTTGAAAATATCAGTACTATCACCAGTAACGGGATGCACACCAAAGAAGAAACGGCTAGTATCAACATAATTCGCAATATGTATATCAAGATAGCCATCATTGTTTATGTCAGCTACACTCGCGCAGACTCCCCAGCTAGTGTTGTTGATGCCAGAACTGGAAGTGATGTCCGTGAAGGTGCCATCACCATTATTGTGGAGTAAAAGCCCGTTTTGCGCAGGGAAGAAAAAAGGCGGGCCAGCTGCACCGTCCATCTCTCCCACGATGGTGATTAAAAGATCGGGGTACCCGTCATTATCAAAATCAGCAGGCAGCATCCCCATGGTGTAGAACCCATCGGTGAAGGACTTGATGCCAGAACTGGCTGTGATGTCGGTAAAAGTACCATCGCCGTTGTTGCCGTAGAGGATGAAACTACTGTCTTTATTGCATGTGGTGAACATTACATCGATATCCCCATCATCATCAATATCACTCACAGCAACGCCACCACCCATCAAATTATACTGTTCAGCTCGATGGTCTAGTCCGGCGAGAGGTGCCACATTCGTGAAAGATTGTGCGCTAACAACACCACAAGTCAGCATTGCAAACAAGAGCAAGCAGAATAGTTTAAAGATTTTCATGGTACTTTCTTTTGGTATAGTAAAAATAGAAAAAAACGAGTAAGTTGGTTAACGAATCTGTTGAAGTCGGCTTGAAAGCTGACCATGATTTCGTATTTTCACGCCACCCAATCATCAACTAACACACGACCCACAAGAATATGTCAGAACAACGCGTACCAATTACAGTAGCCCACGGCGATGGCATTGGCCCCGAAATTATGGATGCCGTGCTCGCTGTGCTGGATGCAGCCGGCGCTCGTATTGATATCGAGACGGTTCAGATCGGCGAAGAAGTTTATAAAACAGGTGACCGCACGGGCTTCCCACAAGAAGCCTGGGACTCGCTAGAGCGCACCCGCGTGATGCTTAAAGCACCCATCACTACGCCTCAAGGTGGTGGCTATAAGTCCCTGAACGTCACGATGCGCAAGACGCTGGGCCTGTTCGCCAACGTGCGCCCTTCGCGCTCGTACATGCCCTACGTTGAGAGCAAGCACCCCGAGATGGACATCGTCATCGTTCGCGAGAACGAGGAGGACACTTACGGTGGCATCGAGCACCGCCAGACGGACGAGGTGTACCAGTGCCTGAAGCTCATCTCGCGCCCCGGTACCGAGCGTATCGTGCGTTACGCGTTTGAGTACGCGAAAAAGTTTGGTCGCAAGAAGATCACTTGCATGACCAAAGACAACATCATGAAGTTCACGGACGGCCTCTTCCACGAGGTATTCGAGGAAATCGCGAAGGAGTATCCGGAAATCGAAAGCGAGCACTGGATTATCGACATCGGCGCAGCCAAACTCGCCGATTCACCCGAGAAATTCGACGTAATCGTGACCCCGAACCTCTACGGCGACGTGATCTCTGATATCGCGGCTCAGATTGCAGGTTCAGTCGGTATGGCCGGCGGTGCCAACATCGGCATGAACTACGCGATGTTCGAAGCCATCCACGGTTCTGCGCCGCGTCGTGCGGGCCAAAACCTGGCGAACCCCTCTGCCCTTTTGAACGGTGCCATTCAGATGCTGCTGCACATTAAACAGCCCGACATTGCTGAGAAAGTGCACAACGCCTGGCTGAAGACCCTCGAAGATGGCGTGCACACGTACGATGTGTACGACGAGAAAATCAGCACCAAGAAAGTCGGCACGAAAGAGTTCGGCGAGGCCATCGTTGAGCGCCTGGGCCAGAAGCCCGAGAAGCTGAAGGCCGTGAGCTATGCCAACGTGAAGAACACGGAAGACAAAGACCCGAAAGAGCTGTACGGCTGGAAGCGCCCGACACCCGCCAAGAAAACGCTCGTGGGTGTCGACATCTTCACGCACTGGCCGGGCTGGAGCCCCGACGAAATGGCGGAGATCCTGAAAAAGGACATCTCCGACAAGTTTGAGCTGACGATGATCACGAACCGCGGTACAAAGGTGTGGCCCGACGGCAACCCCGAGACCTTCTGCACCGACCACTGGCGCTGCCGCTTCATGCTGAAGAACGGCGGTGGCAATGCCGACGTGGCTGAGCAGCTCGCCAAGTACGCGAAAGCTGGTGTTGATTTCATCAAAACCGAGCACCTCTACGAGTTCGACGGCGAGCGTCAGTACAGCAAAGGTCAGGGCGAATAAGCCAGACCTGCGCACGAATGTTTAGATTACACAGCCTCGGGCAAATGCTCGGGGCTGTTTTGCGTTATAGAATTGTGTTCAATCGCATATCCCGCTTGCTGATCCTGCTCGGCCCACTGCTCGTTGGTGTCGGGTGTGGTGACTCACTGCGGCAGTCGCCTGAAACCAACCAGGGTACGGGTGGTCTGACTGACCGTGAGCGCTATGCGGATGTCGCGCGCTACTACCCGATTGAAAAACTGACGCGACAAAAGCTGCCGGCGCGGGCCTCGCTTGAGCGCTATGCGCCCACCCCGCGCCACCAGGGGAGCCAAGGTAGCTGCGTGGGTTGGGCGGTTGGCTACTGCGCGCGCACCATGCTGGAAGCCCGCCGCTTGAGCGCCGACCCGGATTCCATCGCCTTCTCGCCAAGCTATATTTACAATCAGGTTCGTGTAGAGGACTGTTACAGAGGCTCTTACCTATCCGATGCGCTCCTCTTGATGCAGCGCGAGGGCCTGCTAACACTCAACGAGTTTCCGTACCGCAAACAGCACTGCGACGTGCTGCCCGACGAAAACGAGCGCATCAAAGCCCAGAAGTACCGTATC
>CAZTEZ010000376.1:0-765 GCA_964611815.1 uncultured Bacteroidia bacterium
TCAACTACCTGCACCAGATGATCGCCCGGCTGAAGCCCAAGCTCAAGAGCTTTCGGGCGAACGACCTCCTGTCCGTGGAGGCGCTGCTGGGCCGCTTGAACGATGCAGAACAGTCGTATTTCGCGCACTGGCTGCGGTTCTTGTTGCGCGAGAAGCACATCGCCAAGCTGGGCGGCGACCGCTATGGCGCCCGCGCCCAGCGTGAAATCTGGGAGGGCGACCCGGCGCAATCGCAAGATCGCCTCTCCGATTTGCGCCTAGAGCAGTCGGACATCACGGACGATGAGCAGCACCTGTTGCACTTCGCTCTGGATGGCGAGACGGCCGACTACAACTTCCGCCGCGGCGATTCGGTGATGCTCTACACCCAGCTGCCCGGCACCGACGATGACCCCGCTTATGATCCGCGACTGGTGCCGCACTTCAAGGGTAATATCCTGAAAATCACGGCCGAGCACCTCACGATTCGCCTGCGCAGCAAGCAGTTGAACGAGGGCTACTTCGCCGACACCACCCAGCGGCTGTGGGCCGTGGAGGCGGACGTAATCGACAACAGCTTCGACAAGCAGCTGAAGGCGCTCGCCAACGTCATGGCCCTGCCCACCGAACGCCGCCAGATGCTGCTCGGTTTTGAACCGCCCAAAGCCCCTGAGCAAGCGTGGAAAATCGAGCGCGAAGAGCTCACTGCAACCCAGCTCGAAAACCTCAGCAAGTCGCTTTCGGCACCAGAAGCCTTCTTGCTGGTTGGCCCGCCCGGCACCGGCA
>CAZTEZ010000376.1:775-3237 GCA_964611815.1 uncultured Bacteroidia bacterium
GTGGACGAGCTGCACGCGAATACGGAGCAGGACATCCTACTGGGCGCATTCACGAACCGGGCCGTCGACGAAATTTGCGAGAAGCTCGAGCGCCTGGGCATCGCCTACCTGCGGGTGGGCTCGCGCAACTCGACGGCCGAGCAGTACAAGCACCGGCTGATCGACCGCGCGGCGGCTGAGCTTGACAAGCGCGAGCAGGTGCAGGACATGATCGATAACACGCGGGTGTTTTTGGGGACGCTGGCGAGTTTGGCGGGCAAAAACGAGCTGTTTGCGCTCAAGCAGTTCGATGTGGCGATCATCGACGAGGCCAGCCAAGCGCTGGAGGCCCAGCTGCTGCCGATTCTGATGCACGTGCCCAAGTTTATCCTGATTGGCGACCCGCGCCAGTTGCCGGCCATTGTGGTGCAGCCCGAAAACGAAACGGCCGTGCACGACGAAGCGCTACGGGAGCAGGGCATCACGAATTTGCGGCAGTCGTACTTTGAGCGCCTGCTCGCCCGCTTGATGCAGCTCGGGCGAACGGATAGCTACTGCCTCTTGCGCCATCAGGGTCGCATGCACGAGGAACTGATGCAGTTTCCGAACACGGCTTACTATGAATCGCAGCTCACACCCGCCGAATTCAAGCCGATCTACGAGCGTCAAACCGCGCCCTTTTTCATGCCGACCACCCAAAACGGCACGCCATGGCTAGCACATCGGCTGGCGTTTGTGCACTGCGCCCCACCCGAAGTAGAGGCGCTGACAGCACTTCAAGGCTCAAAAGCTTGCCCGTGGGAGATCGACCCATTGCTGCAATCCATTAATGGCATCTTAAAGTATTATTTGACGCAATGGAAATCAGACGGCGGTGCAGACACGGCAGCTTTCCTCGAAGACTTCACCCAAAACAGGCTGGGGATCATCACGCCTTACCGCGACCAAATCGCGCAGATTCAGGCGCGATTGTATCAGTTGGGTGAGCAATACAGCCTGCCGCAAATTGCTGAGCTCGCCGTCGATACTGTCGAACGCTACCAGGGCAGTCAGCGCGACCATATCCTAGTGTCCTTCAGCACGAAAACCACTTGGCAACTGGACACCCTGAGCGTGTCGGAAGTCTCGGCCCGGTGGCTTGCCCCGCAAGAAGCGCCGCTGATGGTCGATCGTAAACTCAACGTGTTGTTGACCCGAGCCAAGGAGCAACTGATACTGTTTGGCAACCGCGACTTACTGCAAACCGCCACCGCTTACCAGCCCCTGCTCGCGCATATTGACGCGCAGAACTGTTGCTTCACCCACGAGTTTAACGAAAGTTAATCTCACAAAAAATGCATTAGGGACTATTCGAAGACTAAATTTTTTCTAGTTTACAAACGTTATACTCTAATCACGCCAGGTAAATCGCCAAGCAGTACACTAAACGACTAGAATATTTGAGCGCTACAGCAGCACAACCCAACACCAGCTCCGACACCCTCGTCAGCGCCATCGTTGACGCTATCCAGGACCGAAAGGGGTTCGATGTCACCGTCCTGGACATGCGGAAGCTTGAAAATCCCGCCACCGATTACTTCATCATCTGTTCCGGCAACTCCGACCGCCAGACAGAAGCCATCGCCGAAAACGTTTTGCGCAGCTTGCGCAAAGACTACAAGGAGCGCCCCATCAGCAAAGAGGGCACCGAGTTCGGCGAGTGGATTCTGCTGGACTACGTCAATGTCGTCGTGCATATCTTCCTGCCGCGGGTGCGTGATTATTACGACCTCGCCGGTTTGTGGGGCGATGCGAAAACGACCCGCGTGCCGGATGTGAAGTAGACCCCGTTTTTTGATTTAGTTTTCAGGATGCACTTTGGCGTGCCTCACCGTGGCCGTCGGCATCTACTTCTGCGCTCACCCCTTTCTTTTGAGGCGGGCGTTTGGAAAGCAACACCAAATAGCCCACAATGCCCGTGATGATACCGGTGAGGTACTGTGGCGTGTGCAGGAAAATGGCCAGCGTGGCTGAAGTGCCTCCCGTAAAGCCAAAAATGATGACCCCTGTATATTTAATTACGTTGTGATAAGGCCCGATGCCGCCGGGTGTAGGTATTGCCATGCCGATGGTGCCCATCGAAACGAGCACGAAGGCCTCGTAGAAGCCAAAATTGTAATCGCTACTGAACCCCTGCAACCATATCCAGGCAAACACAATGTAGCACAGCCAAATGCTGACGGTGTAGACCAAAAAGAGCCAGGTGCGTTCGAGCTTTCGAATACTCAGCATAGCTGAAAAGATCGTCTTGATGATTTCCCAGACCTTTTGGCCGATAGCCGTTTGCAGCAGTTTCTCTCGCAAGAGGTAAACGATGACCAGCCCGACCAAGCCCAATAATGCGAGTATGCCCAGATAGACCCAAATCATGCCACTGCTTTGGTCGTCTCCGCTAGAACTGGCTTGCGCAAAGTAGTTGACAATGGCGTCGAACTCGAACAGCA
>CAZTEZ010000377.1:0-3222 GCA_964611815.1 uncultured Bacteroidia bacterium
GCAGCAAGTCGTTTGCGGCGCTCAAGTCGCTGAAAGAAGACTTCGGGTTCAACTACCTCGCTGACATCTCAACCGTCGACCACTACACCGACGAGCAGCGTTTTGAGGTGCAATACAATCTGTTTAACCTCGACAAGAACCAGCGCCTGCGTGTTAAAGTCTTTATTGAAGAGGATCACCCGGAGGTGGATTCAGTGGTTGAGATATGGAAAGCCGCCAACTGGCACGAACGCGAGGCCTACGACATGATGGGCATCCGTTTCAAGAACCACCCCGACCTGCGCCGCATGTTTATGCCCGAAGATTTCGAGTACTACCCACTGCGCAAGGAGTTCCCGCTAATCGGCATCCCCGGCAGCATTTCGCTGCCCGAGCGTGAACCGCGCAAGCCCTGAGTACGTTTGGAGACTGGTGCTTCTGCTGCACTCAAGATGCGAAAAACCTAACGGTCGTTAGTGCAGAATAGATACTTACTAACAAATATCGCCTCGGATTGTGAAAGATTTAATCCTGGCGCTTATTCGCATCGCATCCTGAAATTCATTATTTTGGGTACTGTTCTTGATAGCTCACCTTTCGTATGCTACGTTTCACCATACTCTGTTTCATATTAAGCCTTTCGCTTGTCAGCCCGCTGCTCGCACAGCAGCAGGTCATTTTTGTACAGCTTAACACCAAACTGCTGGACAACAGCGACCAATTTCACCCGCTGGACGGTCGGCTGGAAGGTGAACGCGAGTATCTGACGCTAGCTGAAGGGAACCCACTTTATCAGCCAGAAGCACTGGACGATGGCGATGTGGAGCTGATCGAGGATGATTGCTTCGTACCGTCTCACAAACTGATTTATCGCAAGCATACGTACGTACTCAGCCTGGACTGTAACAGCGCCCGTAAGTTTGTCAACGCATCTGAGTTCATCCCCGGGCAGCAGGAAGTTGATAACGACTTTGTGTTCTCGCGCGAGTTGGCAGGCCTGCTGCTGAACCGTGAAAATGAGCTAGAGAATCTCGAGCCGAGCCCGCTTGAGCAGACTGACAACATTGACGCTGATGAAGTACTCAGTGAAATGGCGGATTTGGCCGACGAAGATGACGACGATCTGATTGAAAACTCTCCCTCGAGCGATGCCCACGAGCAAATTGAAGACCTAGAAGATGGTATCGAAGAAGAAGTCGACAATCGCGAAACTTATTTGGAGCTGCTGAAGACTTACCTCGCCGAAGAGCATCTTCGCACTTGGGAAGAGGATCGCGACTGGCTGGAAAAGCGCGTCGAAGAGAGCGAGTCACTCGCCGAAAAGCGCGACGAACTGGCACTCGAAGATGAGGACTTAACCAAAGGTATTGAAGAGACAGCGCCCATTCCGCTGGTGCACTCTGAACTTGGCCGGGTTGACAACGTCGAACATGAGCAAGAGGTCATTGACTATCTGCATACGTTTATCGACGCGATGACACCGCTCGACGTGCCGGTCATTCTCTCACAAATGGACTATGTCGTAGAAGAAGCGACCTACCTTTCGGAAGAAGACGCGCACCTGGAAGCCGTGTATGCCAGTGGCTACCAGAAAACCCAGGAGATGTTTGAAGCAGAGCCTGAACTGCTCGAAGAGATCGAAGAGGACCAAGAGTCTGTCGACGAAATTGAAGAAGACCTTGATAT
The DNA here is from genome assembly GCA_964611815.1 of uncultured Bacteroidia bacterium. Lineage (GTDB taxonomy): Bacteria > Bacteroidota > Bacteroidia > J057 > CAZTEZ01 > CAZTEZ01. The sequence goes on from CAZTEZ010000377.1 coordinate 1,666, forward strand.
GGAAGTCATCGCCATAGAGTCTACTGAGCTGCAACTAGAAGCTGAAGTTGAAGCCGATGAGGATGCTGAAATGATGCAGCTTCTTGGCATGGTCGACTTTGAGTTGAGCACCTTCTAAAGAAAAGATGTGCCGTATGTAGTTTTCACTCTACGACTCAAATTGAAAGAATAGAAAAATTCCACTGCCCACCGCAGTGGAATTTTTTGTGTCATCACGCTGTTGGAAGGGCAACTTAAATTTTCCTTTCACTATGGGCACACATCTGAAAAAAGGCGACCAAGCACCGGAATTCACCGGCAAAGACCAAAATGGCAACGCCATTTCGCTAAGCGACTATAAAGGCGATAAACTCGTGCTGTATTTCTACCCGAAAGACGACACCCCCGGCTGCACCAAGGAGGCCTGCAACCTGCGCGACAACTACCAAAAGCTGCAGGACGCCGGCATCAAGATCTTGGGCGTGAGCGCCGACGACGAGGCCTCGCACCAGAAGTTCATCGAGAAGTATGAACTCCCCTTCCCGCTCATCGCCGATACGGACAAGGACATCATCAATAAATACGGCGTGTGGGGCGAGAAGAATATGTACGGCAAGAAGTTTGAGGGCATCTTCCGCACGACTTTCGTCATCGACGAAGACAACAAAATTCACCACGTGTTCAAACGCGTGAAGACCGACAACCACACGGAGCAGATTCTGGAGAAAATCTAACAGCTGCTTCAGTTGAAATTCATCGGCTGGCTTCTCACGAAGTCAGCCTTTTTTGTGCGTCGAGAACGACTGGCTGCTAATTTCAGGCCGTGAGGTATTTCCTGAAAATCGCCTACAACGGCATGGCCTTTCATGGGTGGCAGCGCCAACCAAATGCGCTTACGGTACAGCAGACGCTCGAAGAGGCGTTGGCTACCATTCTGCGTTGCGAGGTGCCCATCGTAGCCGCCGGGCGCACCGACACCGGCGTGCACGCAAGCGCACAATACGCCCATTTCGACTTCCCAGAACCGCTCACCGAGCGCCTGGCGTTCAAGCTGAACGGCTACCTTGACGAGCACATCGCCATCCGGGGCTTCTTTTCAGCTGACGACGATGCCCACGCGCGTTTCTCGGCCACTTCGCGCAGTTACGTGTATCGCTTCATCCTCGCAAAATCACCGCTCTGGTACGAGCGCGCGTGGCTGCTCAAAACACCACCGCTCGATTGGCAGGCCATGCAGGCCGCCGCAGATACGCTTCTAGAGTATGAAGATTTTGCCAGTTTCTGTAAAACCGGGGGCGGCAACAAGACGACTTTTTGCGATATAACTGAAGCTCGTTTTAGCACTGATAATCAAATAGTTGAGTTTCATATTTCGTCAAATCGATTTCTTAGAGGCATGGTCCGGGCGGTGGTTGGCACGCTAATTGAGGTGGGTAATTCTAAACTGAACGTCGATGATTTTCGTAGAATAAGCGAGGCTCAGGATCGCAGCCAGGCCGGCATGGCCGCACCGCCCCAGGGGCTCTATCTCTGCGGCGTCGGCTACCCCACCGGGCTGCTGCAACCGCTCTACTTACC
>CAZTEZ010000378.1:0-984 GCA_964611815.1 uncultured Bacteroidia bacterium
GGCGACGCGAAAACCCAGAATCCCCGCCGCACACACCTCCAAACCTACAGCTTCACGACCGCGCCGCGCACGGGCAGCCGCCAGGCGTTCACGTTCGGGTTTTGTTCGGACAGCCGCGCCGGGCAGGGTGGTGGCGAGCGTGATGTGTTTCGCACGAATGCCTATATCATGAAAAAGAATGCGGCGCTGGCTGCAAAAGAAAACTGCCGTTTCGTGCAGTTCACGGGCGACTTGATCAACGGCTACGACAACCGCCCCGAAGAGCAGCGCTTGCAGCTCGTGAACTGGAAGCGCAGCGTGGAGCCCTTCAGCTTTGCCGCGCCATTTTTCGCCACGGTGGGCAACCACGAGGCGCTGGTGTACGAGGCCGGCCGCTACAGCGAAAAGAACTATGTGTCGGTCGACAAATGGCCTTTCGCTACGTATAGCGCCGAAGCGTTGTTTGCCCAGGAGTTTACGAACCCCACTAACGGCCCGGTCAGCGAAGACGGCTCGGCGCTCGACCCCAACCCCGAGGGTAACGATTTTCCGCCCTACGCCGAGAATTGTTTCCACTATACTTACGACAACGTTGCGGTCATCGTTCTGAACAGCAATTACCTGTATGCGCCCGGGCTGCGCTACACCCCGCGCACGGGCGGCAACCTGCATGGGTATATCATGGACAACCAGCTGCAATGGCTCGAAGCGCAGCTGTCAAGCTTCGAAATGGATGGCGCGATCGACCACATCATCGTCACGCAACACACGCCGGCCTTCCCGAACGGTGGCCACGCCAAGGACGACATGTGGTACAACGGCGATAACGATTTCCGGCCCATCATCGGCGGCGAGCGCGCCGAGCAGGGCATCATCGAGCGCCGCGATGCGTACCTCGACTTGCTGGTGAACAAGAGCACGAAAGTGCGGGCCATCCTCGCGGGCGACGAGCACAACTACAGCCGCCTGCGCATTCACGAGGGCATGCCGCGCTACCCGAAAGAT
>CAZTEZ010000378.1:994-3222 GCA_964611815.1 uncultured Bacteroidia bacterium
GAAGCTCACGCGCGAGATCTGGCAACTGACCAACGGCGCCGCCGGCGCGCCCTACTACGCCCAGGAAGAGCTGCCCTGGAGCGAGGGGGTTTCGATTTTCAGCACCCAGAACTGCCTGCTGCTCTTTGATGTGGACGGCAAAGAAATTCGCGTGCGCGCCAAAAACCCGGACACACTCGAGGATATCGAGCAGTTTGAGTTGGTGATGGATTGATGTTTGTTGGGTTTGATGAATCCACGAACGGCAACTTATTTGCACATTTTCTCTTAAACCGGAACCCAACGCCCCCCACACCGGTTTAAACCACGCGATTGGCGTTAGCACGCGGGAACTTGTACGGCTTCTTTCCGTACATTTGTCGGCCCTGACCCATCACATTCTCAGACACTTATCCCCATGGAACAGACGATTGCCCATCCGGATACGGCGGTGCGCCAACCGCTCGGCGAGGACGTGGCCCCCATCGTGCATGTCACGCGCGTGTTGCACTTCAATGCGGCCCACCGGATGCACAACCCCGAGTGGTCGCCCGAGCAGAACAAAGACGTGTTCGGCCTGTGCAACAGCGACAACTGGCACGGCCACAACTACGAGCTTGAAATCACGATCAAAGGCAAGGTTGACCCCGGCACAGGCTACGTGTACGACCTCTCGCGTTTGAAGCAGGTCGTTGAGAAGCTCGTGGTCGACCAGCTCGACCACCGCAACCTGAACGTTGACGTCGACTTCATGCGCGGCATCATCCCATCGAGCGAGAACCTCGCGGTACTGATCTGGGAGCGCCTGAAAAATGAAGTCGCCCCCGCCGAATTGCACTGCATTCGCCTGTATGAAACCCCGCGCAACTACGTGGAGTACTATGGCGCAAGAGAAGATATTGCGTAGTCATCCTGAGCTTGTCGAAGGACCTACGCTGCATGCGCATGCGATTAACGTGGGTCCTTCGACAAGCTCAGGATGACTATTCAAACAATAGAAACCCGACCACCTCTCACCAACTCATTATTAACTCACTTCACTTTGTGGATTAACTCATTCCAACATGACATTTGAACCTGAAACCAAAGTCACTAATTTTGCTTTGAAAACGAACGGTACTGAACTCGCCCAAGACACGACCTCGTCGGACGCCGAGCAAACCACAACCCCCACACGCCCAGAAGGCAAGCGCAAATACCCCTCGCATGAAGTCTTGCGCTCCGAAATCGAAACGCCCATGATCGATCAAGATTTGCAGCTGTCTACCGACGAAAAGCAGGAGATTATCGAAAAGAATTTCCGCGAAATCCTTGTCACCATGGGCCTCGACATCAGCGATGATAGTCTTTCTGGCACCCCTAAGCGCATCGCTAAGATGTTCGTTCAAGAAATTTTCAGTGGCCTAAACCCTGAAACGGCGCCAGCGATTTCGCTTTTCGAGAACAAGTATGCTTACGGCAATATGCTCGTAGAGCGCGATATTGAAGTGCACAGCATGTGCGAACACCACCTGATGCCCATCATCGGCAAAGCACATGTGGCTTATATCCCGAATGAGCACGTCATTGGTTTGTCGAAACTCAACCGGGTGGTGCAGTATTTCTGCAAACGCCCACAAGTTCAAGAGCGTCTTACGACCCAGATTGCTGAATACCTCATGGATATTCTGAAAACGGATCACGTCGCAGTGATCGTTGACAGCGTGCACTATTGCGTCAAAATGCGCGGCATCAAAGACCCTTGCAGCTCGACATTAACGAGCGTTTACAATGGCGATTTCCAGAAGCAGGAGACGCGCAACGAATTCCTGACTTACGTCAAAGGCATGAAGTAAGCTGCAAGCGCTTACAGCAAACGAATCAAGCCCGGCCGATAGGTCGGGCTTTTTTGTGTGCTTTTCGCGTAAGTAAAAGTCGTTTCAGGATTAGCTCAGAACCGCAGCGCCTTCACCGGCGAGATACGCGCCACAAACCCGGCTGGCAAGATCATCGCCAGCGTGCAGGCGATGATGACACCGGTGTTAATCAGCATGAACTTCAACCACGGCCAGGCCACCGGCACTTCCTTCACGTAGTAGCTCTCGGGGTCCAGCTCGATGAGGCCGGTGGCGCTTTGCAGTGCCAACAGCCCCAGCGCCAGCACGTTGCCCAGCACCACGCCGATGGTAATCAAGTAGAACGCCTGCCAGACGAACACGCCGCGAATCTGCGATTGCAGCGCCCCGATGGCATTCAGCAGGCCGATCGTG
>CAZTEZ010000379.1:0-621 GCA_964611815.1 uncultured Bacteroidia bacterium
GACGGTCAATGGACGACGCTTCAGGACGGCCGCAAGATGTGGCAACTGCAGGTGCGCTCGCTCGGGGCGCTGGCCACCAGCCTGTACTTCGACGACTTCTACCTACCCGAAGGTAGCCGCCTGTTCGTTTACACCCCCGACGGCGAACGCGTTTTGGGGGCCTTCACGAGCAAGAACAACAAACAAAGTGGGCGCTTTGCCACGGGCCTTCTTCCCGGCGATGTGTGCATGATCGAGTATGTGGAGCCGCGCGAATACCCCGGCCGGGTGCGCCTCTCGATTGAGGCGGTCGGCCACGCCTACCGCGATGTGCCCTTCGCCAAGCGCCGCAAAGACTTCGGGGCGAGTGCCAATTGCCACATCAACGTGAACTGCGACGAGGGCAGCGGCAAGGAAGATGCCCTTGATGCCACCGCGCGCATTCTGGTGACCCAGGGACAGTTTACGGGCTGGTGCAGTGGTGTGTTGGTGAACAACACCGCCGAAGATGGCACCCCCTACCTGCTCAGCGCCGAGCACTGTGCCTATGACTACGACAACAACACCCTCATTCCGCAGTCGGACATCGACCAGTGGATCTTTTACTTCAACTACGAATCGGCCAACTGCGCCAGTCCCCTG
>CAZTEZ010000379.1:631-3222 GCA_964611815.1 uncultured Bacteroidia bacterium
GAACAACAGCATCACCGGTGCCACGCGAGTGGCCACCAGCGACGACGAGGGCGGCGAAACGGGCTCGGATATGCTGCTTTTGGAGCTCAGCGAGCGCCCGCAAGACAACAACTTCGATGTCTTCTACGCCGGTTGGGACCGTACCGATTATGGCCTGCTCAACCCGCCGCCCAGCAGCGGTTTCAGCATCCACCACCCGGCTGGCGACATCAAGAAAATCTCGACCTTCAGCGACCAGCTGATTTCGACGAGCTACGGCAGCAACCCGCTGCTGGGTTCGCACTGGCAAGTCACCTGGAGCAGCACCACCAACGGCCACGGCGTAACAGAAGGCGGCTCTTCGGGCAGTGCGATGTTCAACAGCAGCCAGCAGGTCATCGGTACGCTGACGGGCGGCAGTTCCACCTGCAACGACCCCGGCGCGCCCGACGAGTACGGCAAGTTCAGTTACCACTGGTCGAGCAACGGCAGCGCCGCGAACCGCCAGCTGGCACCCTGGCTCGACCCCAACAATACTGGCACGGAGACCCTCAGCGGCCGCCGGTTTGCCGTCAGTTCGCGCCCAGCAGCGCCCGGGCGTTACACGTCGAACACCATCCCGCTGATCGTGAAGGTCTACCCCAACCCCAGCGCCGATCGCTTTACGCTCGAGATGCTGCCCAAGCTGGCCACCGGCGCCCAGGTGGAAGTCTACAACACCATCGGCGGCCGGGTGAATGCGCGCATTAACCGCGACGGCGCAACGGAGGGCAAAATCAGTGTCGACCTGGCCGGCAATGCAGCGGGTCTGTATTTCATCAAACTGCGCAACGGGAAGTACAGCACCATCGAAAAAGTGGAACTAACGCGCTAGAATCGTCCGAGAGGGCTCATTTAGGCCATTTGCCAAATTTTGCGTATCTTTTGGTTTAGCCCTCCACATCATTTTTAGGAAGAACCTGATTATATGCCCACACTGACCGCCCCCAAGCTGAAAGGCCTGGACGTCGAGCGTTTTGCACGCATTCGCCAGAAAACAGAAGAGATTTGCAAGCCGCTGCTTACGGAAGATTACGTCGTGCAGTCGTGCAACGAGGTGAGCCCGCCAAAGTGGCACCTCGCCCACACCAGCTGGTTTTTTGAGCACTTTTTGCTCGCCCGGCATATTCCCGATTACGAACACTTCGACCACGGGTTTCACTACCTGTTCAACTCGTATTACGAGTCTGAAATCGACGAGCTGTTTGACAAAGGCACGCGTGGCACCGCTGCCCGGCCTACTGTGACGAAGATCTACGAATTCCGGGCGCATGTGACCAACGGCATGATCGATTTGCTGTCGAATCACCTGCCGACCGACCAGGAGTCGCGTGAGAAGATCTCGTTGTACGTGAACATTGGGCTATTCCACGAAGAGCAGCACCAGGAACTGCTGCTGATGGACATCAAGCACATTTTTGCGAGCAGCTACACCAAGCCTGCTTACCTGGCGCCGCCGCTGCCCACACCCGACTACGACATCCCGGACCTCGAATTCATCAGTTTTGCGGGCGGCATCACCGAAATCGGCTACTCGGGCGACGAGTTTTTTGCCGACAACGAAACGCCCCGCCACAAGGTGTTCATGAACCCCTACGGACTCAGCAACCGTCTCATTACCTGCGGCGAGTACCTCGAGTTCATTGAAGACGGTGGCTATCAAGACTCGCGCTATTGGCTGTCCGATGGCTGGCAGAAGTGCCAGGACGAGGGCTGGAAGGCGCCGCTCTACTGGCGTAAGGGCCCGGCCGGATGGGAGATCTTCACGCTCCACGGCATGCAGAAGCTGCGCATGAACGAGCCGGTCATCCACATCAGCTTCTACGAGGCCGATGCGTTCGCCCGCTGGAAGGGCTACCGCTTGCCCACGGAGTACGAGCTGGAGTATGTGTCGCAAGACTATGATATCACCGGCAACTTCCTGGAAGAAAACCTCCTGCACCCCATGCCCGCCAAAGGCGACGGGCCGTTCTACCAGTTCTTTGGCAGCGCCTGGGAGTGGACGCAAACGCCCTACCAGCCCTACCCCGGCTTCCGTACGCTCTTCGAAGGCGTGGGCGAATACAACGGCAAATTTATGTGCAACCAGATGGTGATGCGCGGCGGCTGCGCCCTGACGCCGGTTGACCACATGCGCAAGACCTACCGCAACTTCTACCGGCCCGAAAACCGCTGGCAGATGTCGGGCATTCGCCTGGCGCGTGACTATTAAGCCACAAAAACTTAACCTGAGGCCGGAGCATTCCGGCCTTTTTTTCATCACTTTCATTCACGATTCTCAGCTTCATCTCGTAGCAATGCTGGCGCTTTCAAACGCCACGGCTCTCTGAAAAAACACCCTTTTTATGTCTGACACGGCCACAGCATCCGCCAACTTTAAGTTCTTCAATTACGAACCCCAACTGTCGGATGTCCGCACCGACGCGCTCGAGGGCCTGCGCCAAACGCCGCGCAGCCTGCCGCCCAAGCTGCTTTACGACGAGCGCGGCTCGCAGCTGTTCGTCGACATCGTGCAGCAGCCGGAGTACTACCCGCCGGATGTGGAGCGCAAGATTTTGCTCAAGGAGATGCCC
>CAZTEZ010000380.1:0-2819 GCA_964611815.1 uncultured Bacteroidia bacterium
AGATCGCGCAGGTATTCGTCAAAAGTTTTCAGGAACATCTTGGTGCCACCGCTTCGCCCATGTCCGCGCTGGTCGTAACAGATCGACTGGTAGCCTTTCGACGCAAAGTAGCGCATCACTTCCTCGTACCTGCCACTATGCTCAAACGCGCCATGCACCCAAAGGATGGTCGCTTTGATGTCTTTGCCGGCTTCAGGTTTCAGGTGGAGCGAAAAAAGCCGGGTGCCGTCGAATGAAGAAAGGGTCTTACGTTGCATAGGAGCTCAGTTTTAGTGCGCAGTTGACTCAGAGACTGACCAACTCATCAGAAAACGACCGATCTCGCCCCTTTTCCCCATCAACTACGTTGCATTTTAGAGCCTATACGAAGGCATATGTCTCCTAAATGCGCCTTGTTGACAGCAAAAATCATCCAATATCGATTCGGTTCTGACGAGTCGGACAGTCTCTAAAGCTACACAAAAACCCGTAATGCAGCACAATTTCGTGCTAACAGGCTTGAAAGTAAGTTGTTACACGAGATTGGCTTAACCGTGCAGATACGCCTGGCGTTCGAGCAGGGTCTCTTCGTCTTCCTCGTGTTCGGGATCGGGCACGCAGCAATCAACCGGGCATACTGCCGCACATTGCGGTTCTTCGTGGAAGCCCATGCACTCGGTGCACTTTTCCGGTACGATGTAGTAAAGCTCCTCGCTGACAGGCGTTTGCGGGGTGTCAGCGTCTACGACCTCGCCGCTGTGCAGCTTCACTTCGCCGCTAATGTTGGTGCCGTCGGCGAACGTCCATTCGACGCCGCCTTCATAAATCGCTGTGTTGGGGCACTCTGGCTCGCAGGCGCCGCAGTTGATGCATTCTTCTGTAATGTGAATGGCCATCGATGTGTTAGTCTAAAATGAGGCAGGTTGAAAGCCTGCTGACTAGATTTTGAAGTGCAAATTTAACTGAATTCAGCAGTGTTTGCGTCCATTAAACGCCGAAATCAGGATTGAAGTTTCTCCATTGACACCAAAAATGTAAACTTTTTGAGGAAATGCGGTGCAGACAGACACAATAAGGAGGGACTCAGCAGCACTCACCTCAGTGGCTTTTTGCGGTCGTGTTTGTTCACGAACCGGCTGACCAGCGAGCGGGGGTACTTCAACCCCGCCCGGTCTAGCGCTTGCTTATAGCGAAGCGCATTCTGACGCAACGCAGTTTCTGGGTCAATGATGGGCTTGGCGTAGACGCTATCCAGCAGTTTAAGCTCGCTTAGGCGTTGATCAGACAGCGCCCAGGGCGCATGGATGTTGCCCGCGCTGAGCGCTGCCAGCTCAGGCAGCCACTGTCGAATGTAACGCCCATCTGGGTCGAAGCGCTCAGATTGATGCTCGACATCCAGAAAGCGAAACTGCCGGACATCCTCGCCGACGCCGCTCTCGACCTGCCAGTTGCCGAAGGTGTTGTAAGGGTCAAAGTCAACGAGCCGTTGGGCGAACCAACTGGCCCCCAAACGCCAGTCTTGACCCAGGTAGCGCGTCAGGAAGTTCGCCGCAATACGCCGAGCGCGGTTGCTGAGGCGACCGGTGTGCAGCAGTTCGCGCATCACAGCATCCACGATCGGGAAGCCCGTTCGGTCTTGCTGCCAGGCGCTGAGGTGGTTGTCGTTGTATTGCCAGTGGATGTCGATGCCCAACAGGCCACTGGAACGCAGGAAATCCGCCTGGTGCTTCACGGCCAGCATCCTGTAAAAACAGCGGCGCAAGAGCTGTTCGCGCAGCTGTTCGGCGCCATGACTGCGGCCGTGGCGCATCTCATAGCGCTTGCTCTGCCACCATAGCGCCCTGGGGCTCAGTGCACCACGACTCAATGCGACGGCCAATCCACTGGTTTGTGCCTGCACTTGCTGGCGCTGGTCGTGATAGCGCGCAATACCGCCTTTTTCTGCAAAGAACGCTTCGACCTGTTCGTCAATGGGTGCGCTTTCGACTGCAGACAAGTCTTCAGAAAAAGCGCTCAAAACAGCCGCAGCGTCATCACTGGCAGGGGTGAGCACGGTGGGCGGGGGATTGGGCCGACGCACCAGCGCGAAAGGCACGATCTGCTTTTTGAACTGCTTGAACAAGTCCGGGATGCGCTCGCGCTTGATGGGCAAGTCTTTGGGGTGCAGCAGCGTGAAGAGCGGCAGCATTTTCAGTTCGGCGCTTTCAGGGAGGCGAAATGGTCTGAGGTTCAACGGGTCTTCCTCTCGGAAAACCCGTGGACGCCGTTCGGCAAAGACTTCAAGTGCAGCCACTATATTGTTTTCATTAACCACCGCCGCGCTTGCCCCTCGTGAGTGCAGGTCAGCTAACACATCCACGGCCAGCTGGCGGTCCATTGCATGGCGCTCGTGGCGGGCTGTAGGCTCGTCGGATGTGGGCTTTTCGGGTAAGACGACCAATACAAGCGTCTCAGCATCAGCGGTGTACGCTGCTTGCAGTACAGGGTTGTCCTCTACCCGCCACAACTGCTCCAGCAGCACGATGTGTAAGAGCTGACTCATGCGCCAGCCTCCTCGGTCGGGGCGCCCAACTCGCTGAGCTTCTGCACAAACCAACGCTTGTCGGGCAGGTGGGCTTCCGACTGGATGGCCGAGCTCAGTTGCTGCAAGCGCTCGTCGTCGTTGGGCTTCAGTTTGATGAGCCGCTTCATGGTTTTGATAAAGTTGCCATAGGCGGTCTTGTGCTGGTCCGAAAGGGCCTTGTTGCGGCTAATAAGGCGCCGGAAGCTCTCCAGTAGGGCTGCCAGGGGCTCGAAATCCGTGCGTTCGTAGTACGCCTTGGCTTGCAGGGTGCGGGCAT
>CAZTEZ010000380.1:2829-3216 GCA_964611815.1 uncultured Bacteroidia bacterium
GAGGCTGTAGAACGGGTCGTCGAAGGCGACCGTTTGCAAGCGCTGCAACGCCGAGCGGTAGTCTTGCCGCGCGAAATCCAGACGTGCCATACTAAACGCGTAAACGTTCTCAGAGTAGGGCGCTGGCACTTTCTCGCTGAACTCGCCGATGAAGCGCTCGCCCCAGCTCAGCTCGCCCAAACGCAGCGCGAGCGAGACGATATTCTTGAACTCCCAGGGCGAAAGTGCGCCTTCCGAGAGCAGCAGGCCAGATTCCAGCCCGTGTTTGTACCACTCAAACAGCTCCTGCAAAAACTTGGACTCACCGGCGTTGATGCGCCGCACGCAATGCTTACGCAGCTCGGCGTGCAAATGGCGCTGGTCGTCGGGGTGCAGCTGAGTGTGCTC
>CAZTEZ010000381.1:0-3206 GCA_964611815.1 uncultured Bacteroidia bacterium
CTAACTGACTCTCAATGTTTTAAATTCCCGAATGTAAATTTCAACAGGCTCTTAGCCACTCAACGCTCGGTGCGCTCGCCCATCAGGCGCTCGAGGCGCTGCAAGCGGCTTTCGAGGTCATCGCGCGTGGCTTGGAGTTCAGCTTTCAGCTCAGCCTTTTCGCCCTCAAGGGTTTCGATGCGCGCGTTGAGCGCCTTCACGGCCTCCACGAGCACCGGAATCACCTGGTCGTACTGCACAGAAAGATAGCCATCTTCGCCTTCAGTAACGGCCTCAGGCAGCACCTCGCGAAGGTCTTGCGCTAAAAAGCCATACTGGCGGCCATCGCGGAAGCTGCGGTTCGGAAACGCGTCGTGGCGCATCTCGTAGCTCACGCCCTCGAGTGCCAGCACCTTGTCAAGCGCGTTTTGCACGCCGCTGACGTTCTTTTTGAAGCGCGCATCGGAGGCCGTACTGAAGCCGCCGGTAGCACCAGCGTTGCCGTCAACGTAGAGCTTGTAGGTGTTGTCATTGGTAAAACCATTGTCGCCAATGGCGAAATTACCACCGCCCTCAAAACGCGCAATATCTTGTGCTGGGGGCGTGACAGTGCCAAAGCTGAAGAGCACATTTTGCAGATTGATCACGAAGTTGTTTGGGGCGCTACAAGTGGGCGCTAACTTGATGCGGCTTAGATCGATCGTATTGGGGCCGGCTGCCACGGCGAACGAGACAGTGGTTGTTGCTGTGATCTCGCACGTGCCACCACTTGGACTACAGGTTTGGCAGGGACCGGGTGCGGCTGAAAACGCCCACGTGAGGCCACCGGTTTGATCGGTCCCGTTCACTTCAAAGTGAAATTCGGGGTGCCGATACTCGTGCTGGTCTTGCAGTCCGTGCAAGTTGTGCTTGAGAAGTTCGTGTAGTCGAATTGGACATCAAAAGTAAGCGTACCGGCGCTGGGCGCGTTAAACGTAAACGCCAGTCCAGCCTCAAACGAGCCACCGCCGCAGGGGTCGCCAAAGGCGTCGTAGGTCACGTTGTCACCTGTGCCGATGACATCGCCAGCGGTGGCCGCACAGCCGGTTTTAGTGAACGTGAAGCTGGAGATACTGCCACCCGTGGAAGTGCCAGCTCTGATACGACATGAAACCTCTCGCTGGGAACAGCTGTGCCTACGCCGACGTTTTGGGCCGAAACTTGCGAGTGTAATAGCAATAGCGCAAATAGCGCCAAAAGGTGTTTGGAGTTCATAGTAGGGAGGATTAGTGTTACAAGTATCTGACAGTACACTCAAATACTTAGCAGGAATTCACTAAAGTTAGTTCGCCTTTACAAAAATTGCAAAAAACGAACCACCAGAACCGTTCTACCACCCCGGTCACCTTCAGATCACTACGCCCTCACCCCGCCCGATACACCAGCGTGTTGCTGTTCGACGCGCGCAGGTACTCAGAGACATGCGTCTGCAGGTCGTCGACCGTGAGCGCGTTGAGGTAGTCCAGCTCTTTGTCGTAGCGCTCGGGCGTGTCGAAGACGCTGTACATCGCGAGGCTCACGGCGCGGTTTTGCACGGTCGTGCTGTGGAAGCGCTCCTCGGCAGTGATTTTACGCTGCTGGCGGGCGAGCTCCTCTTCAGTGATGTCGCTAAGCCCGCTGAGCACCTCGTTGAGCGCGCTTTCGTAGTCCTCGACGCTCACGCCGTCGTTCAGGCGGGCGTTGATCGAAAACTTGCCGCTGTCGTGCAGCTGCCAGTTGAAGGCCGACACGCTGCTGACCAGCTGCCGGTCTTTCACCAGCGCCTGATACAGTCGCGCGTTTTTACCACTGCCCAGGATGTTGCCGAGCACCTCCCAGGCACCGTACTGCTTGTCGGCGCGTGGCGGCGTGTGCCAGGCTTTGTAGACCTGCGTGGAGGGCACCGGGCCGCTCGTTTCCTTGCGCCGCGCTTCGGTCTGGCGGGGCTCTTTCGGGAGCTCCGGCTTTGGAGTTTTGCCCGCCTCTATGCCGCCGAACCACTTTTCGGCCATCGCAAATGTCTCATCGACGTCCACCCCGCCGGTCACCACCAGCGTGGCGTTGTTGGGCACGTAGAAATGCTCGTAGAACGCCCGCACCTCGTCCATGGTGGCATCCGCGACGTGGTCGGGCGTTTTGCCGATGGTCATCCAGCGGTAGGGGTGCTGCTCGTACATCAGCGGGCGCAGCTGCAGGTACGCGTCGCCGTAGGGCTGGTTGAGGTAGTTCTGCTTGAACTCCTCGATGACCACGCTCTGCTGGGTCTTGAAGCGCTCGGGCAAAAACGCCAGCTCGAGCATGCGGTCGCTCTCGAGCCACATGGCGGTCTCGAGCTGCGCCGCCGGCAGCACGATGTAGTAGTTCGTGACGTCGTTGCTCGTAAACGCGTTGTTGGTGCCGCCTACGCGCTCCACATGCTTGTCGTAGTCCAGGATATGCTTACTGCCCTCGAACATAAAGTGCTCGAACAGGTGCGCAAAGCCGGTGCGGTTGGGGTCTTCGTGCTTGGCCCCCACATGATACATCATGTTCAGCGCAGCCTTGGCGACGCTGGGTTCGGGCTGCACGACCACCAGCAGGCCGTTATCGAGCCGGCGGGTGTGGATGGGCAGATGAATGCTGGGGGTGGCGGTGTTTGTTGGCATAGTCTGAAGATAATGCGGGGAGAGTCGAGGTGCAAATCACAACTTTTTTTCACCGCCCCCTACAATTGAGGTACACTGGGGGCAAGTTTTTATTTAATCAAGTAATTGATGGTCAGGGTTTTTTTAACTTGCGATTTTGGGATTGTTACTTTAACCAGTTAATCTGAACTGTTGTCCTATGTTACACCGACGTATATTCTTATCCACGCTACTCTTCTCACAACTGCTTATTGCTGGTGCGTTCGCACAAAGCTGGAGCGAGACCAAACTCACGGCCTCCGATGCGGCTGCCAATGATGCATTTGGAAATGCTGTAGCCATCTCTGGCGACCGCATCGTGGTGGGGGCTGTCGCAGATGACGACGGCGGCTCTAGTTCCGGCAGTGCGTATGTGTATGACTGGAATGGCAGTGTATGGACAGAAACCAAACTCACGGCATCAGATGCGGCTGCCGCTGATTTATTTGGTGTATCTGTAGCCATCTCCGGCGACCGCATCGTTGTGGGGGCTGGTTTTGATGACGACGGCGGCCCAAACTCCGGCAGTGCGTATGTGTATGACTG
>CAZTEZ010000382.1:0-3201 GCA_964611815.1 uncultured Bacteroidia bacterium
CTCTGGTCCGCGGACGACCCCGAAAAGCTGCTCGAAAGCGTGCGCACCCGCTACAACCCCATCACAAAGGGCATCATGCTCACAGAAAAGCCGTTCATCTGTGCCGTAAACGGCGTTGCAGCCGGGGCAGGCGCGGGCATGGCGCTGGCTTGCGACTATACGATTGCGGCCGAGCACAGCTATCTGCTCTTCGCTTTCGCAAACATCGGCCTGGTGCCCGACACCGGCTCCAGCCATTCCGTTCCGGCGATGGTGGGCCGGCGCAAGGCCTTCGAATTGCTCAGCTTGGGCGAGAAAATCCCGGCAGCACAAGCCCTGCAACTGGGCATGATTAACAGAGTCGTGCCAGGTGCAGAACTTCAACAAGCCGCTCAAGAAATGGCCCAGCGTTTTGCCGAGCGCCCGCCGCTGTCGATGAAACTCATCAAGCGCATGGTCAGCAAAGCGAGCAACGGCGCATCGCTCGAAGACATGCTCGAAATGGAGATGTACTGCCAGGAGATTGCCGGCAACAGCAAAGACTTTATGGAGGGCGTGGCCGCGTTTATTGAAAAGCGCAAGCCGAAATTCACCGGGGAATAATTCGGGCGGCTGTGCGTTGAAAGCCGTTCAGCGCAACGATTTGCCCTCAAAATTTGTACTGAGAATTGACCCTTTGCCCCCAAAACTGACCCGCCGACTGACACATGTCGAAAACACCTGAAGCAGCCCCCGCATCGCGCCTTACGGAAGAAGACTTGCGAGCCGTAGAATCCGAGCAGATCGAGATTTTCGGTGCACGCGAACACAACCTGCAAGACCTCACCCTCACGCTGCCCCGCAACCAATTGCTGGTCATCACCGGCGTGTCGGGTAGTGGCAAAAGCTCGCTGGCATTCGACACGCTATACGCTGAGGGCCAGCGGCGTTACATGGAAACGTTTAGTGCGTATGTACGCCAGTTCATCGGCGGTATGGAGCGCCCGGACGTTGACAAGATCAATGGGCTGAGCCCGGTGATCGCCATCGACCAGAAGACCACGGCACGCAACCCGCGCTCGACCGTCGGCACCGTCACCGAGATCTACGACTTCTTGCGCCTACTCTACGCCCGCGCCAGCATCGCCTACAGCTATGTGACCGGCAAACCGATGGAGCAGCTCTCGGATGAGGAGATTCTGAAGCGCATTCAGGCGGACTACGATGGCAAGAAAATCATGCTCTTGTCGCCCAAAATCAAAGGGCGCAAGGGTCACTACCGCGAAGACCTCGAGAAATTCCGCGGCCAAGGCTACACCCGCGCTCGTATTGACGGCGAAATCGTGCAGCTGGAGCCGGAAATGAAGCTCGACCGCTACAAGACGCACGACATCGAAGTGGTCGTCGATCGCATCAAAGTCGAGAGCAAAGCACTTGCGCGACTGACACGCTCAGTCACCACGGCACTCAACTATGGCGGTGGCAGCATGATGGTGCTGGAAATTGACAAAGAGGACGAAGAGCCGCGCTTCTTCAGCCGACATTTGATGGACCCCGAATCGGGCATCGCTTACGACGAACCCGCGCCCAACTTCTTCTCGTTCAATTCGCCCTACGGTGCCTGCCAACACTGCAATGGCCTTGGCGAAGTGCTCGAAATCGACGAAGAAAGCCTCGTTCCACTAAAAGGTAAGCCGCTGCGACACGGTGCGCTGGCCCCCCTGAAAGAGAAGAAATTCACGAAGCTCTATGAAGACGTGAAGTGGCTGGCGAATCGCCACGGCTTTAAAGTGACCACGCCCTGGAAAGATCTTGACGATGATGTTAAGCAGATCATCCTGTATGGCGAGCCGGAGTTCGACCCCGCCAACGCCGAAGACTTCCTGCATGACAGCCTCTTCTACGAGTCAGAATTCATGGGGCTGGCGAATTACATCAAGCTGCGCCACGGCTCAACGGGTTCGGAAACCGTGCGTTCGTGGGCGGAATTGTATCTGGATTACGCCCCCTGCCCGGCCTGCAATGGCTCGCGCCTGAAAAAGGAGAGCCGTTACTTCAAAATTGACGACCACAACATCGCCGATCTCGCACACAAAAGCCTCGGTGAACTCAGCGAGTGGTTCGATGGTCTCGAAGAGCGCATCAACAACCGCCAGCACCAGATTGCCGAGGAACTACTGAAAGAGATCCGCCAGCGCATTCAGTTTCTGCTAGATGTGGGCCTCGACTATCTGACGCTCGACCGGCAAGCGCGATCACTCTCCGGTGGCGAGGCGCAGCGTATCCGCTTAGCGACGCAGATCGGCTCGCAGCTCATGGGCGTGCTCTACATCCTCGACGAGCCCAGCATCGGCCTCCACCAGCGCGACAACCACCGGCTCATCACGTCGCTGAAAAACCTGCGCGATTTGGGCAATACCGTCATGGTCGTTGAGCACGACAAAGACATGATGCTCGCGGCAGATTATCTGCTCGACATCGGCCCACGTGCCGGTGTGCATGGCGGTAAAATTGTCGGCCAGGGCACGCCGGAGGCGTTTTTGAAGGAAGGAAGCACGACCTCAAGGTACCTGAACGGCGAACTCAAGATTCCGATCCCCGAAAACCGCCGCCCGGTCGGCGAGAAGAAAATCGTATTAAGCGGCGCGCGCGGGCACAACCTCAAGGACGTCACACTCGAACTGCCGCTTGGCCTCTTCGTGTGCGTCACGGGCGTTTCGGGCAGTGGCAAGAGCTCTGTCATTAACCAAACACTCTACCCCATTCTGCACAAGCACAGCTTCGGCCACCGAAAGACCACCTTGCCCTATGCGGAAATCAAGGGGCTGAAACATATCGACAAGGTCATCGAGATCGACCAGAAGCCCATTGGCCGCACCCCGCGCTCGAACCCGGCGACTTACACGGGGGTGTTCACGGATATTCGGAACCTGTTCTCGGAACTGCCGGAGTCGAAAATCCGCGGCTATAAACCCGGTCGCTTCAGCTTTAACGTGAAAGGCGGGCGCTGCGAAACCTGCGGCGGTGCGGGTATGCAGACCATCGAAATGAACTTCCTGCCCGACGTGTATGTCGACTGCCCCACCTGCCGGGGCCGGCGCTACAACCGCGAGACGCTGGAGGTGCGCTACCGTGGCAAATCCATCTATGATGTGCTGGAAATGACCGTGGAAGACGCGGTCGAGTTCTTCGAGCCGCTGCCAAAAATCCGGCGCAAACTTAAGACGCTGAACGACGTTGGCC